>JAFBAM010000043.1 GCA_019247755.1 Sphingomonas sp. | reverse complement strand
GCGGTGATCGTTCGTACCGCCAAGGACATCCGCCGTCCCGACGGCTCGGTGATCCGCTTCGACAGCAACGCGGCGGTGCTGGTCAACAAGAACGAGGAGCCGATCGGCACCCGTATCTTTGGCCCGGTCGTCCGTGAGCTTCGTGCCAAGAAGCACATGAAGATCATCAGCCTTGCGCCGGAGGTGCTGTAACCATGGCCGCTGCGAAGATCCGCAAGGGCGACCAGGTCGTCGTTCTGTCCGGAAAGGACAAGGGCAAGACGGGTGAAGTCATCCGCTCGATGCCGAAGGAAATGAAGGTGATCGTGTCGGGCGTGAACGTCCATGCCCGCCACCGCAAGCCAACCCAGCTCAATCCCCAGGGGGGGATCGAGCGCAAGGAAGCGCCGCTGCACGTCTCGAAGGTCGCGATTGCCGACCCGAAGGGCGGCAAGCCGACCCGCGTCCGCTTCGAGGAGCGTGACGGCAAGAAGGTCCGCATCGCGGCCAAGTCTGGAGAGTTGATCCATGGCTGACGAAGACAAGAAGGTCGAAGAGACCACCCAGGAGCCGGCGGCCGATCAGGTCGAGCTCGTGGGCGAGGCCGAGAAGGCTGAGGCCGCTGCTGTCGAAGCGCTGCCGAAGGTTGAAAAGGCCGCTGTGCCGCAGGCTGCCAAGACGGACGCGAAGCCGTCGAAGCTGCCGAAGGGCTACAAGCCGCGGCTGAAGGCGGACTATGAGGATCGTATCGTTAAGGCGATGACCGAGAAGTTCGGCTACAAGAACCGTTTCGAGGTTCCGAAGCTCGAAAAGATCGTGATCAACATGGGCGTTGGTGAAGCGACCCAGGACAAAAAGCGTGTCGAGACCGCGGCTGCAGAAATGCAGGCGATCTCGGGCCAGCGCCCGGTGATCACCAAGGCCAAGAAGTCGATCGCGCAGTTCAAGCTGCGCGAAGGCATGCCGATCGGCTGCAAGGTCACGCTGCGTCGTGAGCGGATGTACGAGTTCCTCGATCGTCTGGTGACGATCGCGCTTCCGCGCGTCCGCGATTTCCGCGGGCTCAACCCCAAGTCGTTCGACGGCCGTGGCAATTACGCCATGGGCCTTAAAGAGCAGATCATCTTCCCCGAGATCAATTACGACCAGATCGACAAGGTCCGGGGCATGGATGTCATCGTAACCACCACCGCGAAGACGGATGAAGAGGCGCGCGAGCTGCTGCGCCTGTTCAATTTCCCCTTCCCGCAAGAGGAGCAGAAGCAGGCCGCCTGAGGGCGCGTCTGCTTCGATGAGGAGAAGAACTTAAGTCATGGCGAAACTGAGTTCGATCAACAAGAACGAGCGGCGCAAGAAGCTCGTCCAACAGAATGCGGCGAAGTACGCGAAGCTTAAGGCGATCGCGGACGACGAGTCGAAGGACGAGACCGAGCGCCTGATCGCGCGTCTGAAGATGGCCGAGCTGCCCCGCAACGGGAACCCCACGCGGGTTCGCAACCGCTGCGAGCTGACCGGACGTTCGCGCGCTTACTACCGCAAATTCCGCCTGTCGCGGATCATGCTGCGTGAGCTGGCCAACAAGGGCCTGATCCCCGGCGTGATCAAGTCGAGCTGGTAAGGGTAACGAGATGGCGATGACCGATCCTTTGGGTGACCTGCTCACCCGCATCCGTAACGGCCAGCAGGCGCGCAAGGACTCCGTCCTCACGCCCGCGTCGAAGCTGCGCACCCGGGTGCTCGATGTGCTCCAGCGCGAAGGCTATATCCGCGGCTACTCGGAAGAGGTGCTCGCGGGCCAGAAGGGCCTCCGCATCGAGCTTAAGTATTTCGAGGGCCAGCCCGCGATCCAACACCTGGCCCGCGTGTCCAAGCCCGGCCGCCGCGTCTATTCCGCCGCGCGCGAGCTTCCGCGCATCCGCAACGGCCTCGGCACGATCATCGTGTCGACCCCGCGCGGCGTGCTGTCGGACGCTGAAGCGCGCGAGCAGAACGTCGGCGGCGAAGTGCTGGCGGAGGTGTTCTAATGTCCCGCATCGGTAAAAAGCCGGTCGCGATGCCCGCGGGTGTCACGGCCTCGGTCGAGGGCCAGACCCTCACCGTCAAGGGCCCGAAAGGTACGCTTTCGATGCAGCTGCTCGACGACCTCGTGAAGTATGAGGTTGGCGAAGGCGAAATCCGCGTGACCCCGCTTGTCAATGCGCAGCGCAACCGCGCCGCGTGGGGCATGACCCGCACCAACGTGCAGAACCTCATCACCGGCGTGACCGAGGGCTTCACCAAAGTGTTAGAGATCACGGGCGTCGGGTACCGCGCCCAGGCCCAGGGTAAGAACCTGCGCCTGCAGCTCGGCTACAGCCACGACGTGAACTACAAGCTGCCCGAAGGTGTCGAGGTGAAGACTCCGGATCAGAACACGGTCGAGATCACGGGCATCGACAAGCAGAAGGTTGGCCAGGTCGCGGCGGAGATCCGCCGCTGGCGCAAGCCCGAGCCGTACAAGGGCAAGGGCATCAAGTACCGCGGTGAGTACATCTTCCGCAAAGAAGGCAAGAAGAAGTAAGCCATGGCGAAACTCTCTCTCTTCGACCGCCGCCGCCGCCGCGTCCGCACGTCGCTTCGCGCTCGTGCGTCCGGCAAGCCGCGGCTTTCGGTCCATCGTTCGGGGCGGCACATTTATGCGCAAGTCATTGACGACGTTGCGGGTGCGACGCTCGCCCAGGCCTCGAGCCTGGACAAGGACCTCAAGGGCAAGACCGGCGCGACCCGCGACAGCGCGGCCGCAGTCGGCAAGGCCCTCGCCGAGCGCGCCAAGAAGGCAGGCGTGTCCAAGGTCGTCTTCGACCGTGGCGGCTTCCTGTTCCATGGCCGGGTAAAGGCCCTCGCCGACGCTGCCCGCGAAGGCGGACTGGAGTTCTAGAATGCAAGACGAGAACCAGCAGAGCAACGAAGCCAACACCGACGTGGTCGAGGCGGCAGCGGTTGCCGAAGCGACCCCGGCTCAGGCCGAGGAGCAGCAGGCCGAGCAGCCCCAGCCCCAGACGGATCAGCCGCAGGGCCGTGGCCCGCGCGGACCGCGTGGCGGCCGTGGCCGCGGTGGTGGCGATCGCGGCGGTGGCCGTGGGCGCCGTGACGACCGTCGTGGGCGCCGTGACGACGAGGACGGTGGCGAGGAGCTGATCGAGAAGCTCGTCCACATCAACCGCGTCTCGAAGACGGTGAAGGGCGGCAAGCGCTTCGGTTTCGCAGCGCTCGTGGTCGTCGGTGACGGCAAGGGCCGCGCCGGCTTCGGTCACGGCAAGGCGCGCGAAGTGCCGGAAGCGATTTCGAAGGCCACTGCGGCAGCGAAAAAGGCGATGATCCGCGTTCCGCTGCGTGATGGACGTACGCTGCACCATGATGGTCTCGGTCATTTCGGCGCCGGCCGCGTGACGATCCGCACGGCTCCGGCCGGTACGGGCATCATCGCCGGCGGTCCGATGCGAGCGATCTTCGAGAGCCTTGGCGTTGCAGACGTCGTCACGAAGTCGGTGGGCACGTCCAATCCCTACAACATGATCCGCGCGACCTTTGAGGCGCTCAAGGATCAGTCGAGCCCGCGCGCTGTGTCGCAGCGCCGCGGCAAGAAGGTCGCCGACCTGCTCGGCCGCGGTGGCGCCAGCGTCGCCGAAGCCGAGGCCCAGGCCGAAGCGATCGCGGAGTAAGAGTGATGGCGAAGATCAAGATCACCCAGACCGGATCGCCGATCCGCCGCGACAAGACGCAGCGGGCGACGCTCGTCGGCCTCGGACTCAACAAGCTGCACCGCACCGTGGAAGTGGAGGGCACTGCCGAAGTGCTCGGCCAGGTCCGCAAGGTGCAGCATCTGGTGAAAGTCGAAGAGGCTGCTTAATTGCCTCTCTTTCGATGTCTAATTCGCGCAGAGAACCTGCCGATGACATTGGAAGGGAAGTTTCAGTTGATGGGCTTCTACGCCACACGTTGGGTTGAAGCCGAGACAGCTGAAATTGCTGAACAAGGTGCGCTCGAAGCAGTTCGAGACGAGTTCCAGTTCAGTGATGAGGATAGGCGGCGGGCGCCCGACGCCATGATGTACTTTGAGGAGATCGTCGAGGTTAGCCCCGACACTCCGAGAGTCCCGAATAAGGGAGCCAGCTGGTTCCCGATGGAAGAAAACTGAAGCGCGACAAAAGCGAAAGCGAGTGCAACATGAAGCTCAATCAGATCAAGGATAACAAGGGCGCGCGTCAGTCGCGGGTCCGCGTCGGGCGCGGCATCGGGTCGGGGCTCGGAAAGACTGCGGGCCGCGGCCAGAAGGGCGCCAAGGCGCGCTCGGGCGTCAGCATCGCCGGATTCGAGGGCGGCCAGATGCCGCTCCACATGCGGATGCCGAAGCGCGGCTTCAACAACATCTTCGCCAAGGATTATGCCGAAGTGAACATCGGCGCGGTCCAGAAGGCGATCGATGCCGGCAAGCTCGATATCAAGGGCGTGCTCGACCATGACGCGCTGAAGGCCGCCGGCCTGGCGCGTGGCGGCAAGGACGGCGTCCGGCTGCTCGGCAAGGGCGAGCTCAAGGCCAAGCTCAACGTCAAGGTCGCGGGCGTGTCCAAGGGTGCGCGCGAGGCGGTTGAGAAGGCGGGTGGTTCGATCGAATTGATCGAGCGGAAGAACCCCGCCGAGCTCGCCGCAGCGAAGAAGGGTTCGCGCAAGGCCGCTGCCAAGGCCTGAGGGTCTTAGACAAGCGGCGTTGAGCCACTATATCGGCGGCGGGGAGGCTTTTCAGCCTATTCGCCGCCGTTCGTTTTTCCGGGGATTTTATAATCGATGGCATCCGCAGCCGAACAACTCGCCTCCAGCATCACGCTCGCCAACTTCCAGAAGGCGACCGAGCTTAAGAAGAGGCTGTGGTTCACAGTCGGTGCGCTGATCCTTTTCCGCTTGCTGTCGTTCGTTCCCGTGCCGGGCATCGACCCGGTCGCGATGAACGCGCTTTATCAGACGCAGAGCGGCGGCATCCTCGACGTCTTCAACACTTTCTCGGGCGGCGCGCTGTCGCGTTTCTCGATCGTGGCCCTGGGCGTCATGCCCTACATCACGGCTTCGATCGTCATCCAGCTTGGCGCGACGCTCTACGGCCCGTGGCAGGCACTCCGGAAGGAGGGCGAGACCGGGCGCAAGAAGCTGAACCAGTACACCCGCTACCTGACGGTCGCGATCACGCTGGTGCAGGGCTATCTCGCGGTTCGCGGCCTCGAATCGCAGTCGGTCCGGCAGGGCATCACCGCCGTGGTTCAGCCGGGCATGCTGTTCGAGCTGGCGGGCACGGTCAGCCTTGTCGGCGGCACCCTGTTCCTGATGTGGATCGGCGAGCAGATCACCAGCCGCGGCATCGGCAACGGCGTTTCGCTGATCATCATGGCCGGCATCGTGGCGCGCCTGCCGCAGGCCGTCGCGCAATTGCTCGAAGGCGGACGAACGGGATCGATGAGCCCGGTGCTGGTCTTCGGGATCGTGGCGCTGACCGTCGTCCTCGTGCTGTTCATCTGCTTCATGGAGCGCGCCCAGCGGCGCGTCCTGATCCAATATCCAAAGCGCCAAACGGTGCGCGGGATGCAGCAGGAGCGCTCGCACCTGCCGATCAAGCTCAACACCGCGGGCGTGATTCCGCCGATCTTCGCTTCATCGCTGCTGCTGATGCCGCTGACGGTGCTCAACTGGGCCGGCAACCGCGCGGAAGCGGGCGGCGGCGCCAGCGACTGGCTGATCACGCTCAGCACCTACCTGCAGCACGGCACGCCAGCCTATGAGACGCTGTACGGCCTCGGCATCGCCTTTTTCTGCTTCTTCTACACGGCGGTGCAGTTCAACAGCGAGGAAACCGCTGACAATCTGAAGCGCCATGGCGGGTTCATCCCCGGCAAGCGCCCCGGCAAGCAGACTGAGGAATATTTCGATTATCTGCTGAACCGCATCACCGTGATCGGCGCGGCTTATCTCGTGCTGATCTGCCTCATTCCTGATCTGCTATCGGCGCAGGCGGGGCTGAACTTCCGCCTTGGCGGCACCAGCCTGCTGATCGTCGTCAACGTGACGATGGACACCGTCAGCCAGATTCAAAGCCACTTGATCGCCCACCAATATGGTGACCTCATCAAGAAGGCGAAGCTCAAGACCACGCCGCGGCGGCGCTAACCTCAAATCGGCGAACAGGGAGAGCGCGCCGAAATGCTGAACATCATCCTGTTGGGCCCGCCGGGTGCGGGCAAGGGGACGCAGGCAGCCCGGCTCCAGGCGGAGCGCGGCATGATCCAGCTGTCCACCGGGGACATGCTGCGTGAAGCGGTCGCCGCGGGAACGCCGGTCGGCCTGAAGGCCAAGGCAGTGATGGAGCGAGGCGAGCTGGTGAGCGACGCGATCGTCAGCGCATTAATTGGCGAACGCCTTGATGCGTCGGCGGACAAGGGTGCGATCTTCGACGGATTTCCCAGGACGAAGCATCAAGCCGAGGCGCTAGAGATCCTGCTCGCGGAGCGAGGCAGGAAGCTCGACCATGTGATCGAGCTTGCCGTCGACGAAGACGAGTTGGTCAAGCGTATCACCGGCCGTTTCACCTGCGCCAAGTGCGGCACCGGCTATCACGACAGCCTTCGCCCGACGAAGGTGCCTGGCGTTTGCGACGTGTGCGGATCGACCGAGTTCAAGCGCCGTCCCGATGACAATGAGCAAACGGTGCGCACGCGCATGGAGGAATATCGCGCTAAGACAGCGCCGATCCTCCCGTTTTACGAGGCAAAGGGGCTGGTCCGCCGCGTCGACGGCATGGCTTCGGTCGATGAGGTCGGCGCGCAGATCGATGCGATACTCGACGGCGTCGCCTAGAACAGGCATTCTCGCCCCGGACGGAGGGGGCGATGAAATATCTAGCAGCTATCGCGCTGGCGCTTGGATCACCGGTTGCCGCGGAAGTAGTCCACGCGGACGCTCACGACTTTGAGGTGAGTCAGTCGGTCGCGGTGAAACTGCCAGCCGCAGATGCGCTGATGGCGTTCACGCGGGTCTCGGACTGGTGGATCGCCGACCATACCTATTCCGGCAATCCGGCGAACCTGACGCTTGAGCCCAAGCCCAATGGATGCCTGTGCGAGCGCTTCCCCGGCGGCGGCGGAATCGAGCACCTACACGTCACCTATTTTGAGCCAGGCAAATATCTCATTTTAACTGGCGCAATGGGCCCGCTGCTGCATGAGGCGGTGAACGGCGTCCTGATCGTCAGCGTCAAGGGAGAAGGTGAGGGCAGCAGGCTGACGATGGATTATCGGACCTCGGGCTTTTCCAATGGCAGTGGCGACAAGTTCGCGGCGATGGCGGACAAGATGTTCGCCGACACGATCGACCATTACCGGGTCTATGCGAACGGAGTGGCCGGGCGGCGTTAGCGGCGCTGCAGCGTAACGAAACGGAACGCGGGCTGACCCTCTGCGGCGGGATGTTCCACCGAAAAGGTCACGCGCCAATCGCCACTCTCGCGTGGATCATCGATCAAAGTGTCGCCGGGCACATCTGCAAGCACATCCGTCAATTCGATTCGGTTCGCCAGGGGCAGGAACAAAGCGAAGATGTCGGCGCCGCCGATCACGGAGATCGGCTTCCCATCGGCGAGGATCAGCGCTTCCTCGATATCGTGCGCAACGTGTGCGCCTTCGGCGTGCCAATAGGAGTTCCGGGTCAACACCACGTGGCGGCGTCCTGGCAAGAGCCCCGGGAGGCTCTCGAAAGTCTTGCGCCCCATCAGCATCACCGTGTCCATCGTCAGCGTCTTGAAGCGCTTGAGGTCGGCCGAGAGGTGCCAGGGCAGTTTGCCGTCGCGGCCGATTACGCCGTTTTGTGCGCGGGCGACGACGAGCGTGATCGGCGGCGTGTCCATTGCCGCGCTTTGACGCGCATCGCA
>JAFBAM010000037.1 GCA_019247755.1 Sphingomonas sp. | reverse complement strand
GACGCGCGGACGAGGTCGGACATCTGCTTTTCGAGCGCATCGAGCCGCTGGTCGAGATTGACGACCGAGGATTGGGTGGCCGCCGGATCGTCCGAGAACCCCGCCGTGTCGGCCGGACGTCCCTTCGGAAAGACCTGGCGCTGCATTTGCTGCACCTGCTTTTCGAGCCGGTCGAGCCTCTGCTCCGGGGTCGGCGCTGGCTGCCGCTGGGCAGTCACGGTCGATGGAACGAGCGCCATGGCGGCGCTGGCCGCAAGTGCGGCGATCAGACGAAATTTCACTGGATTGTCCCCACGCTTCGAGTCCCGGACTTACTGTGCATGCCGGCGGCTTGCCCGCCGATGAATCCCTACTGGCTGTTGGTGGTCGGCGGTGTCTGAGCGGCCGGGGCTGCAGCCAGCGGAGGCGCCGGCGCCGCCGCGCGGGCCCTCGCACGGCGCTGGGGCGCGAAGCCTCTCGGTTGCGGAGGCGGAGCGGCCGCAGTGGGCGCAGGCGCAGGCGTTGGCGTAGCCGCCGCGGGACCCTTCATCAGGTCGGCGGGCAGGAGGCTGACATTGACGACGGTGGTCGCGGGCGGGCCGACCGGCGGTGCAACCGCACTTCCGACATTGATCTTCAGCGCCTCGGGCTTGCCGGTCTTGAGGACGGGTGCCGTGGCGGTCGCGGGCACGGCATAAGTCTGGCCGGGCTGCAGCGTGCCCGAGAACAGGCTCGCACCACCCTTCTCACTGACTTGAAGCCATACCGGGGCGTTGGCGGTGAGCACCACCGGCCCCTGAGCCTGGGCAGGCGCCGACGCTGCGGCGGGCGCCTGAGCCGCCGGTGCCGGCGCGGCGGTATTGGTTTCAGCGACCGGCGTCGGCTCGGGTTGCTCGAGCGCGCGGCGGTTGAGCCAGCTCATCAGCGCGATCAGCACGATGACGGCGAGGATCGCGCCAATCACCAGCGACTTCGGCATGGTGCGCGCAGGGTCCGCGGCTTCAAAAATGTCGTTGGAGGTGGAGGCGAAGCGCTGCCCGCCCATCTCTTCGCGGAGCTGGTTGCCGATCTCGTTGCGGTCGAGCCCGACCACACCGGCATAATTCTTGGCGAAGCCGATCGTATAGGTTGGGGCAGGAAGATGCTCCCAGTCGCCCGTCTCGATGCTGGCGAGGTGCCGCTGCGGAATCCGGGTCTGGGCAGCGACGTCCTCAAGGCTCAGTTTCTTCGCTTCACGCGCCACCCGAAGCTGCTCTCCCACGGTCGAAACCTGGGCTTCCGCCGGCACTTCGTCGGCGGCTTCAATTTCGGGATCACGCTTGGCCATGGCCCTTGTTCGAGCGCCGACGGGCGGGTGTCAACCGGAAGCTAGCCGATGGTGACATTATGGCGCTTGGCCCAGTCGGTCAGGGCCTTGCGGACGTCCTTCGGCGGCTTGGCGAGCAGCTGATCCATGCGGCTCTTGATCGCCGCGGCGTCGAGCGAGCGGGTCATCCCCTTGATCGGGCCGACGCCCGCCGGCGTGATCGAGAACTTGTCCGCGCCAATGCCGATGAGCGCCATCGCCTCGAGCGGGCGGCCGGCCATCTCCCCGCAGATGCGGACGGGAACCCCGGCCTTGCGAGCTTGGTCGAGGACGCGCTTCAGGAAGCGGAGGATCGCCGGGCTCAGCCAGTCGTAGCGCTGGGCGAGGCGTGGATCCGAACGGTCGGCGGCGAAGAGGAACTGCGTCAGGTCGTTGGTCCCGACGGAGATGAAGTCGACGCGGGGCAGGAGCTGGTCGAGCATCTCGGCGAGGCTCGGCACTTCGAGCATCGCGCCGAACTCGATCTTCTTCGGGACCTTGCGATGACCCTTGCGGGCCCATTCGACCTGCTCCTCGAACAGCGCGCGGGCTTCTTCATATTCCCACGGCTCGGAGACCATCGGGAACATGACGCGAAGCACCTTGCCCGCGGAGGCTTCGATGAGCGCACGGGCCTGCGCGCGCATCAGGGTCGAGCGGTCGAGCGAGAGGCGAAGCGCGCGCCAGCCCATCGACGGGTTCTCGGCATGCTCCTCAACCTCGTCGGTGAGGTAGGGAAGCGCCTTGTCGCCACCGATATCGACGGTGCGGAACACGACGGGGCGGTTGCCTGCCGCCTCCAGCACCTTGGTGTAGAGCCTGAGCTGGCGGTCGCGGCCAGGGAGGGTCGCGGAGACGAGAAACTGGAACTCGGTCCGGAAGAGACCGATGCCGTCGGCGCCCGTCATCGGCAGAGAGGCCGCGTCCTCGGCAAGGCCGGCGTTGACCATCACGCTGACCTCGACGCCGTCCACGGTACGGGCCGGAAGATTGCGGATCGCCGCGAACTCGGCGCGCCGCTTCTGGCTGAGCGACATGCGGTGTTCGAAGCTGGACTGGAGCGCGCGATTCGGGCGGACGATGACGCTGCCGTTGTCGCCGTCGACCAGGATCATCTCGCCGTCCTCGACGCTGTGGCGGATGTCGTGGAGGCGGCCGATAACCGGCACGCCGATAGCGCGCGCCACAATGGTCATGTGGCTGGTGAGCGAGCCTTCCTCGAGCAGCACGCCCTTCAGGCGCCGGCGGTCATATTCGAGCAGTTCCGCCGGTCCGAGGTTACGCGCGATCAGCACCGTGTCGTGGGCGAGGCCGGTCTGGGCGGCAGTGCCCATCCAGCCGGAGACGATGCGCAGCAGGCGGTTGGACAGGTCTTCAAGATCGTGCATCCGCTCACGGAGGAGCGGATCGTCGATGTCGCGCATGCGGGCGCGGGTGCGCTGCTGGACGCGCTCGATCGCGGCTTCGGCGGTGAGGCCGCTGTCGATCGCTGAGTTGATGCGCCGCGACCAGCCCTCGTCGTAAGCGAACATGCGATAAGTCTCGAGGATCTCCTGATGCTCTCCGGCGACCCCGAACTCCGCCTCCTTGGCCATATTGTCGATCTGCTCGCGCATCTTGCGGAAGGCCGAGTAGACGCGCTCGCGCTCCGCCTCGATGTCGTCGGCGACGGTGTGCTCGACGAGGATGCGCGGCTCGTGGAAGACTGCGTGGCCCTTGGCCATTCCGGCAACGAGCTTGAGTCCCGAGAGGCGAAGAGGTCCGGCGCTTCGGAGGCGGCTGCGGCGTGCGCCGTCGACGAGCCGTGCGGCGGCGATCATCTCTGACAGGACCATCGCGACGGTCTGCAGCGCCTCGATCTCGACATCCTCGTACCGGCGCGGATCGGCATGCTGGACGGCGAGGACGCCGATCGGGCTTTCGAGACGAACGATGGGGACGCCGGCGAAGCTGTGGAAGCGCTCTTCGCCGGTCTCGGGCTTGTAGATGTAGGCCGGGTGGTCCGCCGCCTCGGCTAGGTTGAGGATGCGGCCTTCGGCGGCGATGGTGCCGACCAGGCCCTCGCCCATCCTGAGGCGCGTCACGTGCACCGCTTCCTTGCGGAGGCCGTGGGTCGCGAAAAGCTCAAGCTTGTTGTCACGGAGGAGATAGATCGAGCAGACTTCGCTGCCCATTTTCTCGGCGATCAGGTCGACGACCTTGTCGAGCTTGGACTGGGCGCTCCCGCGCGCGCCCATGATGTCGTGCAATCCGGTCAGGATCTCGCGAGCGGAGGCTGCGGCGGAGAGCGGCATGCCCTCCGGCTATCAGATGGAGCGCGCGCCTGTCACGCGCGCACTGCGGTCAGTGCGACCATTGGGCGAGTTCCGCCCAATCTGCCTCTCGTTTCATCTGAGCGATGGTTTCGTCGGCAATGGCCTCGTCGAACCGGACGCCGCATTTTTCGCCATCACTCCAGACCACGGTGGCCATGGCGTCGAGCGAGCCTACGAGCATCATCATGTCCTCGCCGGCGGGCGGAAGATCACGACCACCCATCTGAGCGCCGATGAGCGAGACGTCGGTGACGACGACCGAGCGGGAGCGGGCAATAGCGAGCGCGGATGCCGCAAGGGCGACGTCCATGCGCGGATAAGCGCGACGGCATGCCTCTTTGGGAACCGAATGATCGATGCGCACGATGCTTGCTCCTCAATCTCGAGGACGCTTTTCCCACCGAGCGGAGCTGTGACAAACAGGCGAAATTATTGCTGTTCCAGCGCGGGACGGTTTTAGCCGCGGCTTTCGAGCGCCGCTGCCGCCTCGTCGACCAGCTCCTGAATGATCGCCGCTACCGGCTCCTCGCGGTTGACCATGCCTACCGATTGCCCGGCCATGACCGAGCCGGATTCGACGTCGCCGTCGATGACCGCGCGTCGCAGCGCGCCCGCCCAATAATGCTCGATCTGGAGCTGGGCCTCGGCCATTTCGATCGCGCCTTCGTCGAGTTGCTGCGCAACTTCGCGCTGCTTGGCGGCGAAGTTGACCATCTCCTGGTTCTTAAGCGCACGGACGGGGATGACGGGCAGACGCGGATCGATTTGCACCGAGGGGATGGCGTCGCGGGCCGAAGCGCGGAGGAACGCCTTCTTGAAGTTCGCATGTGCGATGCACTCATGCGCGCAGACGAAGCGGGTCCCGAGCTGCACCCCGACAGCGCCCATTTCGAGATAAGCGGCAATCGCTTCGCCGCGCCCGATCCCGCCCGCGACGAATACCGGAATGTCTTTCGACACGATTGGCAAGATTTCCTGCGCGAGCACCGACGTCGAGACCGGGCCGATATGCCCGCCCGCTTCCATCCCCTCGATCACCAGAGCGTCTGCACCCGAGCGCATAAGCTTTTTCGCCAGCGCCAGCGCGGGGGCAAAACAGACGAGCTTCGCGCCGCTGGCCTTGATCCGATCGATTGCGCCGCCGGGCGGGAGGCCGCCAGCGAGCACGACATGGCCGACGCGATGCTTTGCGCAGGTGTCGATCAGTTCATTGAGCTGCGGGTGCATGGTGATGAGGTTGACGCCGAATGGACGGTCGGTGCGCTTCCGGGTTTCGGCGATCTCAGTATCGAGCAGCTCCGGACTCATCGCGCCGCAGGCGATGACGCCAAAACCGCTCGCGTTGGAG
>JAFBAM010000199.1 GCA_019247755.1 Sphingomonas sp. | reverse complement strand
GCGGTGCGGAAGAGCTTCAGCAGCGATATCCGCAGGCTCGCGTCGTCGGAGCGTTCAAGAACGTATTCTGGGAAGTGTTCGACCATCCGCGCTTCGGCGAGGAGCTGAGCGACGTCCTGATCACCGGCGACAATGAGGCGGCGAAGGCGGACTTCCTGAAGCTCGCCGAGGGGACGCCATTCCGATACCTGGACGCCGGGCCCTTGATCCGAAGCCGCACCGTCGAGCGGCTCACCTTCATCACCAGCAGCCTCGGCCAGCAGCTGAACAGCTATCCCAGGATGAATTGGCGGCTGCTGACGCAGGACGCCGCTTAGGCCTTAGCCGACGGCCCGCTTGGCGCCGAGACCCATGACCATCTGGTTTGCCCGGTCGTAGGCGAGCGGCTTACCGAACAGATAACCCTGGATGGTGTCGCAGCCGAGATCGCGCATGCGCTCGAAATCCTCAGCCGTCTCCACGCCCTCGGCCGTGACCGACATTCGGAAGCTCTTTGCGAGCTGGACGATAGACTGGATGATCGCGACATTTTCGGGCCGCGACCCGGCTTCGCGGACGAAGCTGCCGTCGATCTTCAGCTTATGGAAGATCGCCTTGTTAAGGTAGCCGATCGACGAATAGCCAGTGCCGAAATCGTCGAGCGCGATGCCGACGCCGAGCGAGCGCAGGCGCTTCAGGACGTCGAGGGTCGAGCCATTGTCGCCGAGGAATACGCCTTCGGTGACCTCCAGCTCCAACCGGTTGCCGGCCAGTTTGTGCCGGCCAAGCGCCTCGCTCACGTAATTCGGTAGCGACGCCTGGACCATCTGTTTGGGGCTGATGTTAAGTGCGACCGTGATCGGGTCCGGCCAGGTCGCTGCGGCGCGGCAGGCCTCGTCGATCACCCATTCGCCGATAGCGGTCATCAGCCCGCTTTCCTCCGCGACCGGGATGAACACGTTGGGCGGGACGAAGCCGCGCTGCGGGTGATTCCAGCGGATCAGTGCCTCAAAGCCCACCAGCTTCTGGGTCTTGGCGTTGATCAAGGGCTGGAAAACCAGGTGGAATTGCTTCGAGGCGATCGCGCTGCGGAGATCAGATTCGAGGCGGACGCGGTCTTCCTGTTCCGACTGAAGCTCTGACGAGAAATAGCGGGCGACACCGCGCCCCGCGTCCTTCGCTTGGTAGAGCGCGAGGTCGGCCTTCAGGATGAGATCGTCGACAGTCGCGCCGTCGATCGGCCCAAAGGCGCAGCCGATGGAAACGCCGATGCGAATCTCGGTCTGGTCGATCATGTACGGCTCCTTGATCGACTTGATGATCCGGTCGGCGAGCTTCTCGACCTTCTGTCGGCTCTGGGCGTCGTTGACGACAATCGCGAACTCGTCGCCGCCCATGCGACCGACGGTGCCGTCGCTGGTGACTTCATCGACCAACCGCTTCGCGACCGCACGAAGCACCGCGTCGCCCTTCGGGTGGCCGAAGGTGTCGTTGACCGGCTTAAAGCCGTCGAGGTCGAGGAACATGATTGCGCAGGGCACATTACCCGAGGTTGCGCCGCGCAGCGCTTCGCCGAGAAGCTGCCGTACACGCCCGCGGTTGGGCAGCCCGGAAAGCACGTCGACGTTGGCGAGGTGAGTCAGGCGCTCCTGCGTCTGCCGGATCTCGGTGATGTCCGAGCCAACCCCGCGGAAGCCCTCGAAGCGGCCGGCAGTATCGATGATCGGGTCCCCGGACATCGAGACCCAGCGGACGCCACGCGGTGTGTTGAGCTCCATCTCGAGCGCATTGAATGGTTGCTTCTCGAGCAGCACTCGGCCGAGCTCGGCGTGACCGCCGAGAAGCGCAGGGAAGGAATGGCCAAGAAGCTGGCTGGCGGGCTTACCGAGCATCATGCTCATGCGGGAGCTGATGTAGGTGACACGATTCTCGCCATCGACGGACCACAGCCAGCCAACGCCGCGCTGCTCATACTCCTGAAGGAGAAGAGCAGCGCTTTCGCTCTGGCTGCCGACGTCGGCGTTCATCTTCAGCTGATGGAAGGCCCAGCGCGCGACGGTCATGACGCCGGTAATCGACACGCCGAGCGTGAAGATGATGGACAGCATGTGATGGAATGGGACGGAATGACGGCCGATCACCAGGGCACCACCGACCCCGACGGTGAAGGCGGTCATCCACGACATCGCGCACTGGGGAATGACGACGAGGCCAAGGCCGCCAACGCCGAGCCCGGCCATTACCGAAGCGGCGATCACCTGACTGCCGGGATCGAGACTTGGGAAGATGTACAGCGGCAGGCCAAGGAAGGTGAGCGCTCGAATCGCGACTTCGCCGGCGAGTTGCCAGGTCGGAATTCGCCGGCCTGAGCGGCCGACGCAGGTAATCGACTGATTGCGCGCGATCTGCATGAAGCCGAGATTGACCAGCGCGACGGCGGCGCCCCAGCCGAGAAGCCACGTCGAATCGGCCAGCCCCCAGAGGCTCGCGATCATGATCAGCGCGGCTACGATATTGGCAGCGGCGAAGAACGGCGCGAGCTGGGCGCGGGAGATCAGTTGGACGTCGCGGAGCGGGGAAAGTTCGGTCTCGTCCTCATGCGCTGCTAGGCCCGCAGATTCGCCTCCGGGAAGGCGAGCGGAAATCAAACGCTTATACCGATCTGGAGCTTCGTACATCCGCCCACCGTTCCACGTGCTTCAAGCGGATTAGACAAAGAGAGTTGAGGCCGGGTTAA
Source organism: Sphingomonas sp. (assembly GCA_019247755.1). Classification (GTDB taxonomy): domain Bacteria; phylum Pseudomonadota; class Alphaproteobacteria; order Sphingomonadales; family Sphingomonadaceae; genus Sphingomicrobium. The sequence goes on along the minus strand of JAFBAM010000199.1, from coordinate 7,907 downwards.
GGCGTCACTCGTTTCGTCTCGGAAAAAAGGTCCATTATTAACCATATTTGGTGGTGAACGGCCGTTCGGAAGGCGCACGCTCGCAAACCCGCGACAGCGCCTCTATATCGGGCGGTGATGGCGACCGACAGCGCGACCCTCGACCGGCGAGCCGCCACCCACAGGCGTATCGACGACACGCCAATTATCCAGAACCCGGCCGATCCGATCGTCCGGGGCATGGGGCTCAACCAACCCTTTTTCGACGACAAGAATCGCGCGTTCTGGATCCTGCAATCGATTGGCTGGAGCGGCTATTTCTTCCTTCGCTCGCTGTCCGGGTTCGCCAATTCCATGGGCTGGATGTTCCTGGTCCATACGCTTTTGCTGACGGCGACCGGCTATTCGATCACACTGCTGATGGCCTCGCTCTACCGGCGGTTGATCAAAGTGAAGCCGATCTGGACGCTGGTGCTGTCGCTCGGCACGGTAGTTCTAGCTGCCGGCACCTTCTCCGTGATCGAGACGTGGAGCGTTGCGACCTTCCTGAAACCGGCGTTCAAGCCGGTTGGAGTCGAATATTTCGGCGCGATCCTGCTCAATTTCTCGCTGCTCGCCGCGTGGACCGCGCTTTACTACGGAATCAACTACTTCCTGCTGCTTGAAGAGCAGATCGACCAGCGGGAGCGGCTGGAAAGCCAGGCTTCCAGCGCGCAGCTGGCAATGCTTCGCTATCAGCTCAACCCGCATTTCCTCTTCAACACGCTGAATTCGATATCGACCCTGGTGCTCCTGAAGCAGACGGAGCGCGCCAATGCGATGCTGGCGCGGCTGTCGTCTTTCCTTCGCTACACGCTGGCGAACGAGCCGACCGCCAAGGTCACGCTGGCCCAGGAGGTGGAAACCCTGAAACTCTACCTCGAGATCGAGAAGATGCGCTTCGAGGATCGGCTTCGCCCGCATTTCCGCATCGAGCCCGAGACCATTGGCGCCCGCCTGCCCTCGCTGCTGCTCCAGCCGCTCATTGAGAATGCCATCAAATATGCGGTGACCCCGGCTGAAAACGGCGCGGATATCTGGATCACTGCGGGCCGCGAAGGACAGGCCGTGCGGATCGAAGTGGCCGACAATGGCAATGGCAGTGGTGCCGATCTCGCTGCTAGTCCGTCCACGGGCGTCGGACTGGCGAATATTCGGGACAGACTGTCGCAGGCCTATGGCGGAGCGAATCGTTTCGAGACCAGACAGAACGACCGGGGGGGCTTTAGCGTTATCATCGAAATTCCATACGAAACCGGAGACAAGGCCTAATGACCATCCGGACCATTTTGGTCGACGACGAACCCCTGGCGACGCAGGGCCTGCAATTAAGGTTGCAGGCGTTCGACGACGTCGAAATCGTCGCCACTGCCGCCAACGGCCGCGAGGCGATACGCCAGATCAAGACTAACAAGCCCGACCTGGTCTTTCTCGACATCCAGATGCCGGGCTTCGACGGATTCTCGGTGATACAGGGCCTGATGGACGTAGAGCCGCCGCTGTTCGTCTTCGTGACGGCGTTTGGCGAGCACGCTCTGCGCGCATTCGACGCGCAGGCGGTCGACTATTTGATGAAGCCGGTCGACGAGGACCGGCTGGCGGCGACGATGGATCGGGTCCGGCAGAGGCTAGCGGAGAAGCGCAGCGCCGAGGAGAGCGAGCGACTGAAAGAAGCGCTGGCTGAGCACGCGCCGGAAGCAGCGGAAGAGCTTGCGGACGCCGCGCCCGAAGGCCCTGCGGCCAATCGCTACGAGAAAATGATCAACATCAAGGACCAGGGACAGATTTTCCGGGTCGACGTCGACACGATCGAGCGGATCGACGCCGCGGGCGATTACATGTGCATCCAGACCGGCGACAACACGCTCATCCTGCGCGAGACGATGAAGGATCTCGAAAAGAGGCTCGACCCACGGCGCTTTCAGCGGGTCCACCGGTCGACGATCGTCAACCTCGACCTCGTCAAGCAGGTCAAGCCGCATACCAACGGCGAATGCTTCCTGGTGCTGGATTCAGGGGCGCAGGTAAAAGTGTCGCGCAGCTACCGCGACGTGGTCGCGCGCTTCGTTCACTAGTGCCGATTAGCGGCCAAGCGCTTGCCAGCAGAATTGAGATTTCCGTCCCCTTACTAGCCTAAGCCGTTCATATTGCTGCCGAAACGACGGGAAACCATGAATTCCCCAGTCGTTAAGTGACGGCAGGGCGGGCAAGTTTGACAAGGGAGATGAAGATGAAAGGCGTTCTGGTTGCGCTTTCGGGCGCCGCGCTGGTCCTTTCGGCGAGCCCAGTTTCGGCGAAGACCTATGTCTGCACCAAGTGGGACAATGGCATTTGCGTGTCGATGCACAGGGTCAAGGGAACGCCGCCGCAAGCGGTGGGCTATGTCTACGGTCCCGATTACGCATACACGTCACTCACTGACATCCCGCAGCCGGTCGTCACATATTACAAGCTCGGTAACAGCATGCGCTACGTCTACAATGACGGCTATCTCTATGAAGTCGATCCGACGACCTATGCCGTGACCAAGGTGATCGACACCTACGGTCACTAAGAGTTCTCAGAACTCAGGTAGCGACTGGAAGGAGCACGGTGACCGTCGTTCCAACGCCGAGCGTGCTTCGTATGTCGAGTGAGCCGCGGTGCCGCTCGATGATGTGCTTGACGATGGCGAGTCCGAGGCCCGTCCCACCGGATTCGCGGCTGCGGGCCTCATCGGCGCGGTAGAAACGTTCGGTCAGGCGCGGCAAATGCTCGCGCGGGATGCCCGGTCCATGATCGCTGACGTTTAGCTGGACCCAGCCACCGTCCTGCCTCGCTTCAATTTCGATCGCCGAGCCCGGCTTGTCGCAGCCATAGCGGACGGCATTGCTGATCAGGTTGTCGAGCAGCTGGATCAGTTGCGCGCGGTCGCCACGGACCGATGAGAGAGCCGGGTTGATGCTCATTCTAAATTCACAGCTCGCGCGATCGCGAAGATGACCGGCATTAGCGACCGCCGCGGCAACGACCTCTTCAATATCGACACGGCCCCCCGGAGCGACAAAGCGGTCCGCCTCAATCCGCGACAGACTCATCAAATCCTCGATGATCCGGAGCATCCTGCGCGCTTCATCACGGATCGTTCGACCGAAGTTTGCTCGCGTGTCCGGCGGAAGATCCGTCTCGTCTGCCAGCGTCTCGGCATAGCCGAGGACGGTCGACAGCGGGGTGCGCAGCTCATGGCTCGCATTGGCCACGAAATCGACGCGCATCTTCTCGGCCGAGACGGCGTCGGTGCGATCGGTCATCCGGACCAGCGCCGCATCGGACCACAACCGCCTAATTGCCAGGCGCCAGGACCGGCCAGGCTCGACGATGCCGGTCGCTTCCAGCTCGCCGGACCGGTGCGCAAGGATCAATTCGAGCGCCTGCGGATGCCGGATAGCCAGCCGGACGTCGCGGCCTTCGATCCGCTCGCCGAGAAGTTGTCGCGCCGCCGCGTTCGCGAGCCTGACAATACTCCCCTCGACGATCAGCGCCGGCTCATCGAGCGCGGCGACGAGCGCGCGTTCATTTTCGCCGAGTAAGGCCATGTTCGCTTCTGTAGCCGATTGGTCGTCCTCGGCCAGACCTGTCAGGAGCAGTACTTCGTCCACCGGCGGAGGTATCCGCCTTTCGAGCCGGCGGGGAGAGAGGGACCGAAAGGCGGATCTGAGCATGGGAAGACATGCCTTCCCTGCTCCGCGCGTATTTCACTTCGGTGACCCCTGATGGTCGGAAGTGAGACGGCCCTCAGAAGTTCGCGCTGAGCGCCGCATAAGCGATGTTGTCGCTGCTGTCCTCGCCGTGACGGACGAAGCCGTGCTGGTTCATATAACCGAACTCGGCGTTGATTTTTTTGGAGAGGGGGGCGGCAATAGTGACGAGGTTGCGGACGCGGTCGAGACCGCTTTGACGTTGGAAGCTCGTGGTGTTGAGGTTGAAGAAGGGCTCGGTACTGAAATTGAGCGTCGCCTTGCCGGCGAACGGCAGCGAATATTTGAGGTAGGGCCGGAAGCGCCAGCCGGTGCGGTCGATGTTATCACGCCAGCGCTGCTCGAAGCGGGCCCTCGCGCTCAGCTTCCCGCTGCCTAGCTTGGCGAAGTTGTCGATGCTCAGCTGCTCGCGCGCGCGACGCTCCATGATGGTGAAATTGCCGCCGGCATATTGCGGATTGTGCACATAGCCCGCCGCCAGGGTCACGTTCTTAGCGAGCCGATAGCCGAGCATGGTCACCGCCTCGATCTCATAGAGGCCATCGCGATTACTGCTGAAGCGGCCAATCACCTCTTCCGACAAGCGCCATTTGTCCGAAAGCTTCACGTTTGCCGAAGCAACGGTCCACATCTGTACGTCAGATTTTGCCCAGGCCGCAGTAGGCATGCAGGATGCCGCCAGGAGGCCAAGCCTCATGCAATTCCGAAGTCTCATTTGTGTCCTTCCCGTTCCCGCTTTGCGACAGGAACGGGACATTTTCGTGACAGTTAGACTGCGGATTTGTGACAGTCGTTACGAATGCGTCACAGGTAATCGATGAGGCACGGGAATACCGTAATGAAAGTGAAACAGTAGCGGCGTGGAAGTGAAGCATTTCGCTGCCAATCGTGCAGCATGCGAAAGGGGCCTGCGACAGTTCATCTTCTTGGATCGGCCTTTGTCGCCATCCTGTTGATCGGCTCCGTGCCCGTCCGCGCGGCTGAGACGGCCCGGTTCATCAATGCGCCGGCACCCGTCGCTGCGCAGCCGCCGAAGCTCGCCGCACAGTTCGAGCTAAAGCTCGTGATCCACCAGGGCAAAGGACTGGCCCGGCAACTTCTCGATGCCGGCGTCGATCAGGCCGATGCGGCGGATACGGCGCGGCTTGCGGCCGGCCACCTGGGAGATGGAACGGAAGACTGCTTCGCGAAGGTTTCAGTCGTTCGCGTGTCCGCGAACAGTAGCCTTAGCCTGGTTCGAGTCATGCTGACGACCGACAGCGATCAGACGGTACTCGAGCGCCGCGACGGTCAGCTCGCAATCGCCTCGCAAGTGGCGATGCGCAAGTCGCCGAGGCTGATCTAAACCGCGAAGTGCCGGTCGCTCAGCGGCTGAGCACCCCGTTTTTGAGCGACGCCAGCGCGTAGCGCGCGAGATCATGCGACATGACCGTCTTGCCATCGGCAACGACCATCTCGACGTCGGCTTCCATGAGCACATCATTGAACTGCTTGGCCGCCTCGTCCTTGTGGCCCTGCTTGGCGAGCGCGATGCCGAGGTTGATCCTGCGCGCCGGATCATATTTGGATACGTCCGCCGAACGGATTTCCCGCTCAGCGCTCGAATAGTTCGAGCTAAGCAGGGACGACGCGCCAGGCGCCGGATCGTTGACCTGAGCGAATTGCGCAACGGCCGGAGCGGGGACCAGGAGCGCCGCGGGCAGCGCAACAAGAAGCAGAGTCTTCATCACCATCTCCATCGGTTCGACGGGAGAATGATTATGCCTAAATCCTTGATTTCGCAAGATATGTCATAAAAGTGTAACAAAAGCCCGTTATGCTCTGCTTACGGCGAGGTGTGAGCCGTTGCTAAGTATTTGAGCGGCATGAAGTAAGGCCGCGCCGGAGATGATCCCGACGCGGCCCTCTTTGTGACGGTTTGATCGCTTGCCCCCTGCGATCCATCCGTCATCGTTAAGATTTCAACTGCCTAACTTCCCCGTTCCGGAGCTGGAGCCGGCGGCGGTGGAGGCGGTGGCACCTCGACCGCCGGTGGCGGCGCGGGGCAGGCGCCCGGAGCCACGACCACCGCTCCCGACTCACACGTCACCGTTGCCGGAGGCGGAGGCGGAGCCGGCGGAGCGACATAAGGCTCGACCTTGCGAGGAGCGCCAATCTTGAACGACAGCTCCGCCCCCCAAGTCCGCGGCGGGTTGAAGTTGGCATAGTCGCCGAGAATGCCGCCGTAGTTTCTCGAAACCAGCGCGCCCGCCGCGTTGTAGTTGAGCACCGGCGACGAATTGGCGTTCGAGCGACGGTAGATGTGCTGCTCATTGAACAAGTTACGCGACCAGAGGGCGAAGGTCAGCAAGGTGCTTCCGTCGTTCACTTCGACGTCGGCGAGCGCGATCCGGCCGTTCACCACGAAGCTCGAATCCGTCTTGGTCGGCTCCAGCTGGAAGCTGTACTGCGGGCTCGCGTAGTTGGCGTCGAGGTGGAAGCGGAGCTTCCCGTTCGAGATGCTGGTCGGGAGCTGATAATCGATATAGCCCGACGCCGCGTTCTTCGGGGTGTAAACGATGTAGAGCTGCTGCGGCGGACCGCCGAGGATGGGGTTCACTGCCGCAGGCGCCCGCCACCAGGTGTAGGCATATGAGGCGCCCAGCGTCAGGTTCTGGATCGGACGGAGGGTCAGATCCGCTTCGAGTCCGCGAATCTTGGTCGTGCCCGCGTTCGAGGTCTGCTCGATGTGTGCACCGTTGGTCGGGCTGCTCGAGTTCGTATCGAAAATGTCGAAGTCGAACTGCGTGTCCTTCCTCTTCATGATGTAGCCGGCGAGATTCAGGCGGGCCTTGTGTTCCCAGAAGTCGATCTTGGCGCCGGCCTCATACGACCTTACCGATTCGGGACCGAAGGGGTTGAACGCCTGCGAACGGTCGTTCGCACCGCCCGCCCGGAAGCCGGTCGCATATTTCGCGTAGAGGTGGATGTTTTGGGTTGGATCGAGCGCGACGGTCACCAGCGGGTCGACGCGGTCCGCCTTGTTCCGGAAGGTGAAGGGCGTCGACACGCTGTTCGGCACCGCGTTGATTGGATTGAGGTCGCTGCGGTTGTTGATGACGAACAGGGATCCGTGCCGCTTGTCGATCGTCCAGCGTGCGCCGGCGGTCAGGTGGAAGATGTCGAACCCTGCCGGAGTCCAGGTCGCCTGGCCGAACAGGGAATAGTTGTGGTCCCAGGCCTCGCTCGCTCGGGTGATGAACTGGCAGCTATTCGTGAACTGCGGGACCGTCGTCGCCAGCGTGTTGTTACAAGACGGAGCGAACTGCTGATATCCCGAGTTGGCCGAGGTGATCGGACCGGTGACCGAGCTGTCGATGATCGGGCTGCGGATGATGTAGCCCGTGCCGGTGGCGTTCCACTGGTTACTCTGCGGCGTCGCCGCATATTCCGTAGCATGCTCGGTGTAATAATAAGCGCCAAGCACGTAATCGAGGTTGGGCAGGCTGCCGACGACCTGGAATTCCTCGCTAAACTGGTGCTGGCGGAGGAACGACAGGCTGTAGCGGCTGAACAGGCCTGTGGTGGCCGCCGTGATCGCAGTCGTGGGGTTCGGCGGCGCAAACGTGGTTCGCTCCGGTCCGCCCGAATTGTCCCACTGGTCGGTGCTGACGCCGCGCCATCCCGTGATCGACCGAAGCTCGAGGCCCGGCGTCACCTTATACTTCAGGGTGCCCGTGACACCGTGCGTGATGTCGACGCTCGGCTGCTGCGGAACGCCAACGTCGGCGACCCTTTGGCGACGCGGGTGGATACCGACGATCGGCGCAAGCGGCGCGATGCAGACCGGTGTCGTCGAGGTCGCAGCGATAGTTCCACCGCAAGGCGTGCCCGTGCCCGGCACGGTATAGGTGCCGGGCAAGAAGAGGCGCGGAGCAGCGTTCGTGGCGCTCGTCGCGCCATACACGCCGACCACATAGCCGTTCGGATTGTAGTTGATCAGCTGGCTGTACTGAGGAGTGTTATCGTCCTTCGCGTAGTCGTACGCGAGATCAGCCGTGAAGCCGTCGACCGGAGTCCAGCGAGCGGCAACGCGGCCGCCCTTACGGTCGTAATAGTTCCAGCCGGTCGAGCCGGAGAGGGGATCCTTCGTGGTCGGATCCTGGTGCTGGT
>JAFBAM010000170.1 GCA_019247755.1 Sphingomonas sp. | reverse complement strand
TCTGGTTCGAGCGCTGGAACTTCATCAGCGTGTAGATGTCGACTCCCGACTTGCCGGCATCGACCTCGCCGGTGGCGCGGACGACGATTCGGCTGGCGTCGACCTGGTCGACGATGCCGCCGCGGCGGGCCGCGATGGCGGCGCCGGAATCTCGGGCCACCGTCTCCTCCATGCCGGTGCCGACCAGCGGCGCTTCGGCCTTGATCAAGGGAACGGCCTGGCGTTGCATGTTCGAGCCCATGAGCGCGCGGTTCGCGTCGTCGTTCTCGAGGAACGGAATGAGCGACGCCGCGACCGAAACGAGCTGTTTCGGCGACACGTCCATTAGCGTGATCTGATCGCGCGGAGCGATCAGGAACTCGCCGTTGCGACGCGCCGAGATGATCTCTTCGGCGAAGCCGCCGTCCTTCGTGATCTCCGCGTTCGCCTGGGCGATCGTGTGCTTCGCCTCTTCCATCGCGGAGAGATAGACGACTTCGGTCGTCACCTTGCCGTCGACGACCTTGCGGTACGGCGTCTCGATGAAGCCGTACTTGTTCACCCGGCTGAAGCTCGCGAGCGAATTGATCAGGCCGATGTTCGGGCCTTCCGGCGTTTCGATCGGGCAGATACGGCCGTAGTGGGTCGGGTGGACGTCGCGGACTTCGAAGCCAGCGCGCTCGCGGGTGAGACCGCCCGGCCCGAGCGCCGAGACGCGGCGCTTGTGGGTGACTTCCGACAGCGGATTGGTCTGGTCCATGAACTGCGACAGCTGCGAAGAACCAAAGAACTCGCGGACTGCGGCAACCGCTGGCTTCGCGTTGATCAGGTCGTTCGGCATGACCGTCGACACGTCGACGCTGCTCATGCGCTCTTTCACCGCGCGCTCCATGCGGAGGAGGCCGACGCGATACTGGTTCTCGAGAAGCTCGCCGACCGAGCGAACGCGGCGGTTGGCGAGGTTGTCGATGTCGTCGATCTCGCCCTTGCCGTCCTTGAGGTTCACCAGCTCCTGAACGACCGCGAGGATATCTTCCTTGCGGAGCGTCGTGACGGTGTCCTCGGCGTCGAGGCCAAGACGCATGTTGAGCTTCACGCGGCCAACGGCCGAGAGGTCGTAGCGCTCGGGGTCGAAGAACAGGCCGTAGAAAAGCGCATCTGCGGTCTCGCGCGTTGGCGGCTCGCCAGGGCGCATGACGCGATAGATGTCGGCCAGCGCGCTGTCGCCGTCTTCGCTCTTGTCAGCCTTCAGCGTGTTACGGATCCACGGACCCGTGTTCACGAAGTCGATGTCGAGCAGTTCCAGCGTCTTCACGCCAGCGGCGTCGAGCTTGGCGAGGTTTTCCTCCCTAACTTCGTCTCCGGCCTCGATGTAGATCTCGCCGGTCTTCTCGTTGATCAGGTCGTACGCCGAGTAGCGCCCGAAGATCTCTTCAGTTGGGATGATGAGGTTCTTGAGGCCATCCTTGGCCGCCTGGTTGGCGCGCCGCGGCGTGATCTTCTCGCCGGCCTTGAACACCACTTCGCCGGTGTCGGCGTCGGCGACGTCATGGGTCGGCTTCTGGCCGCGCCACGCTTCGGCGGAATAGGGGACCTGCCAACCGTTCTTGCCGCGGACGTAGGTCACGCGGTTGTAGAAGGTGTTGAGGATTTCCTCGCTAGTCATGCCAAGCGCGTGGAGAAGTGCCGTGACCGGCAGCTTGCGCTTGCGGTCGATACGGACGTTGACGATGTCCTTGGCGTCGAACTCGAAATCGAGCCAGCTGCCGCGATAGGGGATGACACGGGCGGCGAAGAGGAACTTGCCGCTGGCGTGGGTCTTGCCGCGGTCGTGGTCGAACAGCACGCCGGGCGAACGGTGCATCTGGGAAACGATGACGCGCTCGGTGCCGTTGATGATGAAGGTGCCGTTCATGGTCATGAGCGGCATGTCGCCCATGTAAACGTCCTGCTCCTTGATATCGATGACGGACTTGGCCTCGGTCTCGGGATCGATTTCGAAGGTGGTCAGGCGCAGGGTGACGCGCATCGGCGCGGCGTAGGTGAGGCCGCGCTGGCGGCACTCGTCGGTGTCGTACTTCGGTTCTTCGAGCTCATAATGGTCGAAGTCGAGATGCGCGGTGCCGGCGAAGTCGACGATCGGGAACACCGAGCGGAGGGTCTTCTCGAGGCCCGACACGTAGCCGGTCTTGGGGTCGGAGCGCAGAAACTGCTCGTAGCTCTCGCGCTGAACCTCGATCAGGTTCGGCATCTCGGAGATTTCGTGGATGTTGCCGAAAATCTTGCGGATGCGCCGCGAGTTGGTCTTGAGACCGCTGGTGGTCTTCCGCGGTGCGGTGATCGCTTTGGTGGCCATGTGCTTCCCTGCGCTATGCGCGGACGCACAGGTGCGCCCCCGCTAGGTTTCCCGGTGCGACCCGGGCCTTATTGTGGAGCGCTGCCCCGCTACCCTCTCCAATGCGTTCGGTCCGTGCGCCGTTCGGACCCTGTCCCGGAGAGGACGGGAAAAGCCCCGGGCGCACGATACCGTGCGGCGGAGCCGTCTATTTGTTGGATTTGGCCGATATAGTCCTTTTCCAACAGCGTGCAAGCCTTTGGCCGCTCATAAAAAAGCGAGGCGCCCGGACGGGCGCCTCGCACTGCCCCTGCTCGAGGGAAGGCTAGAAGTTGAACGCCGCTGAGACCCAGATCTGGCGCGGGTTGCCGTAGAAGGCCGTGGCAGTGCCAGTCTTGCCGAGCGCGGCAGTGGGAAGGCCCGCTGAGTTCAGGATCAACGCCCCGGTGATCGGGTTCACCAGCAGGAAGTTGTATCCGGCGACGATATACTTCTTGTTGGTGATGTTCTTGGCGTGAAGCCCAAGTTCCCAATGGCCGCCCTCCGAGCGCCAAACCGCATTGGCATCCCACAGGGAGAAGCCGCTCTGGTCAATATACGGCACCGGCAGCTCGAACTGCTGGCTTGAGCTGCGGTAAGATAGCGTGGTGTTCAGATTCAGACGACCGCCGAACGCCGGCGTGTCGTAATCGAGCGAACCGCTGAGCGTCCACTTAGGCGTATTCTGAATCGCGCGATTGTCGGAAACGTCGACTGGACCGACGCCGGCAATCTGCGTGATGAACTGCTTGTACTTGCCGTCCAGATACCCAACCGTTCCAGCGAGGCTGAGCCGGTCGCCGTGCGTTGCGAGATTATTGGCCAGCCGGGCATTGGTCTCAATCTCGACACCGCGGATCCGCGCCTTGCCGGCGTTGGTGGTAATGCCGCAGAACCCGTTGAGCGCTACGCCGCCGACGACGGTAAGGCAGGGCGCCGATCCCGGTACCTGCACGTCCTTGTATTCGGCATCGAAGATTGCGGTCGCAATCTGAAGCCGCCGGTCGAATAACGCAGCCTTCCAGCCGAGTTCGTAACTGTCGACCTTCTCCGGGTCGAATGCCATGAAGTCGTAGATGGACTGCGGGGTCTGCGGCAGCGGCGCGTTCGTGCTGTTGCCGCGCGGATCAAATCCGCCGCCTTTGAAACCCCGTGAATAGCTGAGGTAGATATTGTGGTTCGGCGTAGGCTTGAAGTTGACTGACGCGCGCGGCGTGAACGCCTTGTCGGTCCGGCTGCCGTCGAAGTTCGACAGGACGCTGGCGACTAGGCCGTTGCCAAAACCCGATGAACCACCGAGACCCGGCTGCCCGCCATTCACGTAATTCTTCTTGGTGATCAGGGCGTGGCGTTTGTCATTGGTGAAGCGGCCACCCAGAGAGACCGACCATTGCGGCGAGAAATCGTAGGTTACGTCGCCGAACACTGCCCAGGTCTTGGTCTTGATGTCGCCGGTGGTCCCCTGCGTGAAACCCGGAAGGGTCGTGTACAGACGCACATCGAAGATGTCCTGGGCACGGGCGTTCAGGTAATAAAAACCAACGATGCCTTGCAGCGGCCCCTTGTCGGCAACGAGCTGGAGTTCCTGGCTGAACTGATGATTCCTGTAGATGGCGGGGACATCGACGTCGACGAACGGCGTCGCGTCGAAATCAATCGGCGTAAAGCCGACGTCCTTGCGATACGCCGTGATGTTGCGGAACTTCAGCCAGTTGGAAAGCTTGGCCTCGGCCCACAGTGAGTAGCCCCACGCGCGCACCTTTTGCCGAGGGTCGTTCAGACCGCCCTGCGTGTCATAGACGTTGCTGAGGACAGGAAAGTTGCCCGCGCAACCGAAGGTCCCAGTCGTGGTGCACAGGTTGGGGAACAATCGGTGACCGCCTTTGGGATTGCTGTCATCCCAGGTTTTGTCGCCCGCCACGCGGACGAAGATCGCGTCCGACGGCGCGAATTCCACGGTTCCGCGCACCGCGAAGATGTCCTTGTTGTAGTTGCGCAGTCCGTTGGTGAGGTTCTTGCCGAATCCGTTGTTGCTAAGACGCGCGGCAGCGACGCCGACACCCAGACCCCCTGTAAGCGGCGTCGAAGCCGAAACGATAAGGTCGGCCTGCCGATGGGTCCCGAGGTTGGTGCGGATGCTGAGATGCGGCCCGTCGGTGGGAATGCGTTTCGTCACATATTTGATCGCGCCGCCGATGGTATTGCGGCCGTAGAGTGTGCCCTGTGGGCCGCGAAGAACTTCGATGCGCTCGACATCATAAATGTTGAGAACCGCCGCCTGGGGCCGGTTGAAATAGACGTCGTCGAGATAGAGACCGACGCCCTGCTCGAAACCCGCGACTGGATCCTGCTGGCCAATGCCGCGAATGAAGGGGGTCAGGGTCGAATTGGTGCCGCGGCTGACTTCCAGGGTCACGTTCGGCGTCGTGTCGCCGATGTCCGTGATGTCGAGCGCACCCTGCCGGTTGAGCTGCTCACCTGAATATGCGGTCACGGCGACGGGAACGTTCAGAAGTAGCTCGTTGCGGCGTCGGGCCGTGACAACGATGTCTTGGTCGCTGCCCGTCGCGGCCTGAGCCTGAGTCTGGGCATTACTGTTCGCCGGCGGATTGGCGGTTGTATTGTCCTGCGTCGCTGCCGCAGCAGGCATGGTGAAAAGAGCCGCGGCGGCAACGGTGCCGAGCATAGCGGTGCGGGCGGAATAAGCGCGCATTTATGATTCTCCCCCTCGCGGACCCCTCCATTGCGTCCGCGGTTGCAAATGGTCATAATGAAAGTTGAACCGGGTTTCAACTTGCTAATGCAAACCGCCGCGGTAGGGGAGCCGGATGGGGGTCAAGGTGGAAGAGAGAGCGCAGCTCGGCGCTAATGCAGCCTCCAAGACGCCGCGCACCGCGCGGGGAGAGCGCACGCTTCGCAAGATCCTTGACGCCGCGCGTGAAGAGTTCGGTGAGCGCGGGTTTGCAGAAAGCTCGATCGTCGGAATCACTCAACGAGCGGGCGTCGCGCTCGGCACATTCTACACTTACTTCGAATCCAAAGAGGGGCTGTTCCAGGCCCTCGTTCGCGACATGTCTGCGCAGGTTCGTGATGAGGTGGGACCATCGCTTGCGGGCGCGAACGATGCACTCGACGGAGAGCGCCGCGCGTTGGAGGCCTTTCTCCGTTTCGCTCACGACCATCGCGACATCTATCGGATCATTGACGAGTCCGAATTCGTCGAGCCTGCCGTCTATCGAGAGCATTACGAGACAACCGCGACGCGCATCGCCAGTCGACTCACCTCTGCCCGTGACAAGGGCGAGATCAATGCCGACCTCAGCGAACAGGATCTTAACGTGCTCGCTTGGGGGATGATGGGCGCCAACGTCTTCCTTGGTCTGCGCTTCGCCGTCTGGGACGACGCCGATGCCGAGCGCGTTGCCGGGGCGATGAGCATGATCTGGCGCCGCGGGTTCACAGGATGAGCGATTTCGAGGATCGCTATTTCGTCATCCGTGACGGCCTTCGACTCCATTATCGGGACTACGCGGGCGGAAGTGAGGACCAGCCGCCGATCCTCTGCCTTCATGGCCTCACTCGTAATTCACGCGACTTTAGCGATTTCGCAAAACGCTATTCTCCGCGCTTTCGCGTGCTTGCCCTGGATTTCAGAGGTAGAGCCGACAGCGACTACGATCCGGTCCCGGCGCGCTATCTTCCGCTGACTTACGCCGGCGATGTCATCGAGATGTTGGATCAGCTCGTAATTGACCAGGCAATATTCGTTGGTACGTCACTCGGCGGCCTGGTTACGATGATCATCGCCGCAACGGCGCCGCAGCGGATCGCTGCGGCGGTCATCAATGACGTCGGGCCCGATGTCGCCCCGGGCGGGATCGATCGAATTCTGAGTTATGTCGGACAGGATGTCCGCTTCGCGACCTGGGATGATGCTGCCCAGAAGATTGCATCGAACTACGGCGCGTCATTCGACCGGTACACCCACGACGACTGGGTGAAAATGGCCAAGCGCAATTGCCGTGAGGAGAATGGCGAGATCAGGTTCGACTATGACATGGCGATCGCCGAGCCGTTCAAGACTTCCGGTCCTGCGCCGGAGGTCGACCTGTGGCCGCTCTTCGCCGCGCTGGGACAGAAGCGTCTGCTCGTCGTCCGGGGCCAGAAAAGCGATTTGCTGACTGCCGCCACGGCGACGAAAATGCAGGCTGTAGCGCCGGGCATGAAACTCGCGACGGTGCCGGGTGTCGGCCACGCCCCGGAGCTCAATGAGCCTGAAGCCGTGGCTGCGATCGACGGCTTTCTAGACTCACTCGACCGCTAGGCGCATTGCCAAGGGCATGATCCGCGATTTTCATGCGCACATCTATTTCGATCCCGAGCAGGTCGAGCAGGCGAAGGCGCTCGGCGCTGCAGCACACGCAAGGTTCGATGTCCCGGAAGGCCATTATCACGTGCGACCCGTCGGGCCTCACCCACGCGGCAGTTGTCAGCTGACCGTACCGACCGCTCAATTCGGAGAGGTCGCGCAGTGGCTGGTGCTGAACCGCGACGGCCTGACCATCTTCGCCCACGCGAACACGGGGGACGATCTCGCCGACCATACACAGCACGTGATCTGGCTCGGAGAAAGCGAGCCGCTCGACCTCTCGATCTTCAATTAGAAGCGTTCGAGGAAAGCTCGGGCCCGGGCATCCGCGGACTCAACGATCGGCATAACCGGTTCAATCAGGTGCGCCAGCTGACGCCATTTCTCGGGGTCCGGTCGTGAGACGGTCGTTTTCGACAAGGGTAATTTCAGTCCCAATTGCCGATCCCAGTCGAGGTCGAGCGAACGCGCAAGTTTCTCCACCGCCACCTGCGGATTCGCGAGTAGGTCATCCTGCCAGATGGTGCGCACACGCTCTGCGGGCAGCGCCTCGAGATCGGCGAGCATCAGGTTTGTGGTGATCGCCCATTGGTGAGCGACGACCTCCGGCAAAGGCTTTCCAATCATCTGGCGCCATCCGGGCACCAGCAATAGCGACCAGGGATAACCGCTCCATCCCGGCAGCATCGGATAGGTTCGGAAACGCCCAGACGCCCACGCCTCGATCATGCTGCTCAGCGACTGACGCGGGTCGCGGTACAGATAGACGAAGATCGAATCCGGCCAGGCCGCGGCGAAGAAGGGCACGCGGAGCGCGTTCTTCGGCGTCTTCTCGAGCATGCGCACGGGGCCCGCAGCCAGCTTGCCGTCGCGATCTGCAAGGCCTTCATAGAACAGCTGGGCCATGGTCTCGACAGCGGCATCGGATGCGTCATCAGCAGTCAGCCGGTTCGATGACCATCCCCGCTTGCCAGGGTGAAAGTCAGCGACGCGTTCAATCCGCCCATGGCTTTCCCGGCCGGTGCTGAACAGGTCCGGCGCAGCCACCATCGTCTCGAAGAGAAGGGTCGAACCTGACCGTGGCGTGCTGACAATGAAGATTGGGCGGACGATTTTGTCGCGCGACGATTGGCTGATCATGCCCTTCGGCGGAATTGGGGTGCCTGCGCGGCCCCGGGTATTCTCTGCATGACTGCAGGCGCAATCGCGTTGGCGAGGATGAACTGCTCGACCGAAGTCAGAAGAGGACGACCATTGCGCATCCTGACCTCCGAAACGCCGGCGTTGGCGAGCGCGTTGCGGACTTCAGTGAGGTGCTGGACGTAAAGTGGGAGCCCCGGCTCCGACACCGCATGGCGTGCCCAGGTCCCGCTCCAGGCCATCACGAAGCGGTCGAGGATCCGCAGCACCTGCTGCAACTCTGGCCCGTCGTCGGTCCATTCGGCGATGTAGGCAATGTGGGTCTTCATCTCCCACGGCGACATGACGACTGGCGCGTTGACCTGCTCGAAGTCGAGCGTTCGTCGAGGTGCCGTTCCCGGCGCCAAAAAAGCGTCCTCTGCAGCGTCGTTTCGCGCGGATTCCATCAGGTCCCACAGCGGTCCGCTTCCGACCGTATCGAGTACGAGGTGAACACGGGTCTCGCTCCCCCGATTCACAACGGAATGGCGATAGAAAGAGTCGAGGATCCAACACTCGCCCGAAGGCATGTGGATGGTCTCGCCAGCACAGGTGAAGGCCACATCCGGGTTGGTGATGACGGGAATGTGGATCCGAAGGTGCGTGCGCCAGTAATAGTTGATGTCGACGTGCTCGGGCACCTCGGCGCCCGGATCCAGGCCCATGAGGCGACTACGGCCCCAAGTGGAATCGAGCGCCTGCATGATCTCGAGGATGTAAGGGCAACGTCGCAGCCATTCCGTTGGTGCCATGGGCCCGACCGCCTGGTGGATATTCGCGCCGCCGGGGCTAATCATCGGAACGGAGGA
Source organism: Sphingomonas sp. (assembly GCA_019247755.1). GTDB lineage: Bacteria > Pseudomonadota > Alphaproteobacteria > Sphingomonadales > Sphingomonadaceae > Sphingomicrobium. The sequence goes on along the minus strand of JAFBAM010000170.1, from coordinate 10,962 downwards.
ATTGCCGTCGAACTGCTGCGGATGCGCCATCCACGCCTCGCGCGGCAGCGCTTCGACCTCACGCGCAAGCGTATCGGCACAAAAGCGGATCGGAAGCCTCAAGAGAGGTCGGCCAATGCGCATTGCTCAAATCCCCTGCGGAACGCCTGATGCGTTCCCGTCGCGCCACCCAGCGCGTGAGGCGGGTGTAACCACCACCTCTGCAAACCACAACGAAAAGGGGCGGCCCAACGAGCCGCCCCTTCGATTTAGCTTAGAAGCTTCAGAAGCTTACTTGAGCTCGACGGTGCCGCCGGCATCCTCGATCTGCTTCTTGATCTTCTCGGCTTCGTCCTTGTTGACGCCTTCCTTGACGGCCTTCGGGGCGCCTTCGACGAGCGCCTTGGCTTCGCCGAGGCCCAGGCCGGTGATGGCGCGGACTTCCTTGATCACGTTGATCTTCTTGCCGCCGTCGCCGGTGAGAATGACGTCGAACTCGGTCTTCTCTTCGGCAGCCGGAGCAGCCGCACCGCCGCCGCCGGCGGCCGGGCCGGCAACCGCGACCGCAGCCGCGGCCGAGACGCCCCACTTCTCTTCGAGAGCCTTGGCGAGATCCGCGGCCTCGAGGACGGTCAGTTCGGAAAGCTGGTCGACCAGCTTAGCAATGTCAGCCATTTGATACTCCTTGGTGGGCCGTTGGCCCGTGTTGTCGTGCGTTGATGAAAGAGGTTTCGCTTAGGCGGCTTGAGCCGCGTAAGCGCCGAAGACCCGTGCCAGCTGGGCACCCGGCTCATTGATCGTGCGGGCGATCTTGGTCGCGGGCGCTTGGATGAGGCCCACGATGGTCGCGCGCAGTTGATCGAGCGAGGGAAGCTCGGCCAGCGCCTTGATCCCGTTCACGTCGAGTACCGTGTCGCCCATCGCGCCGCCGACGATCTCGAACTTGTCGGTCGTTTTGGCGAAGTCGACGGCCACCTTGGCCGCCGCGACGGGGTCTCCGGACGTCGCAAGCGCGGTCGGACCCTTAAGAAGGTCGCCGATCGGCTTGTAGCGCGTGTCCTCGAGCGCAATCAGGGCAAGTCGGTTCTTCGCAACTTTGAACTGGGCGCCGGCATCGCGCATCTTCAGACGCAGCTCCGTGGACTGCGCCACGGAGAGACCGAGATTGCGGGTGATGACCACCACGCTCGTCTCGTTGAAGACCTGCTTCAGCTCGTCGACCAGATCGGCTTTTTGCGAACGATCCATGCCAACTCCAAATATTCGTCCGGCTTGCGCCGAACGAGCTTCAACAAATGCCCGAGGCGAACCTCAGGCGCTCGTGTCCGTGGGGTGGGGATCGATGGCGCCGCGCCAAGCGCAACGCACGACGAAGCGGCAATGCCGCTCCGAAAGATTCCTGTCCCCGTCTAGGCTGCAGATTAAGAGGCGAACCTCAGCAGCTGTCTCGGACGAGTGCACCGCCGAAGCGATGCGAGCGCGCGCCTATAGCGAAAAACGGCCCGCAATCAACCCGTAGGGTGCGCCGCCAGCCACGCCGCAGTCTCCGTCCGGATGCGCCCGGCCTGCGTCGACTCATACCGAATCCGATCGACCGCCTGCTGGATCGGCTTGCGGTCGGTCGCCGCGAGATTCGCGTTCGCATAGCTTTCCAAAACGGGAATCAGCGACGCATCCCGGCTCGCCGCAGCAAGCCGCTGCATAAACCGCGAACGTCCCGAGATGTCGATCAGCTCATTGACCTGGGCCAGGTGGGACAGGACGAAATCGATAGCGAGGCGCGGATGTTGCCCTGCGACGGCGGTGATCATGCCCGAGCTTACGGTCTTGCCTGGTTCGTTGGTCAACGCGAGATCGAGCGCGCGGCGGGCAAGCGCCTCGTCCTTGGAGCGGCCCAGGAGCTGGTAGAGCGAGGTCCGCTCGACCGTTCCTGCGGTCGCCTTGGCGCGCTCATGGATGGCGTCCCAGGTTGCCCCATCGGCATTTCGCGCAATGACCGACAGCCAGGTGGACTTCAGCGATCCCGGGATTGCGTCGGGGTTGGTCTTCCACGCCCCGAACAGCCGTGAAGCCTCGGATAACACGGTTGGATCCCGATACTTACCGAGCGTGCCGATCAGTGTTGGCCGAAGAATTGCATCGACCGCCGGTTCGCCAGCGCGCGGGGTGAAGCCGAGCGCCCGGAGCCGAGGTCCGTAGTCGCGCACAATGCGCGCCGCGATTGACGCCTGAGCGGCGTTATCGCCGGCGAGACGATCGTAGATATCGTCCCAGCGGCCGACGGTGCGCTGAATGACCTTGGCGCTGCCATTGGCCGGCATGGCGTTCAGGAGATCCAGACCCGGCTGCATCGGCTGGTAGCCTGTGAGTGACAGCGCGAGGCCGTTCGAGATCAGCCCGTACTGATCCATGCCGGAGAGCTGCGGTAGGCGTTGCGCAAGCGTCTGGACCTGCTGTGGGGTGTAGAGCGTCCGGTAGTAGCCATACTGGCCAGGATTGATCAGCAGCGGCCCGCAACCCGGGACCGTGACCTTAGTCACCCGGCCATTTGTCAGCATCTGCGCGGTCGCGGCGCCGGCGCTTGCCTTGACAGGCACGTGCCAGGACTGCGGATCGGCCGCCACTTCCTGAGGCCTGTCAGCGGAGAATTGGCCCTGGGTCAGCGTGACTGACGTATTGCCGTTCACACACTGCGACTGGCCCACCGTGATGAGCGGAATGCCCGGTTGCGTCGTGAAGTCTGTCGCGACGGTGGTCAAACCCTTGGCGCCGGCGGCCTCAACCGCGCTCCAGAGATCAGTCGTACGCGTGTTCTGATACTTGTGTGCTGCGATGTAGCGACGGATGCCTTCGCGCCAGACGTCCGGTCCCGCGAAATCTTCCAGCATCGAGATGACGGACTGGCCCTTCTCATAAGCGATGGTGTCGAATGCCTGGTTGGCTTGTTCGACCGTACGAACCTGCTGGACGACGGGGTGGGTCGAGTTGAGCGAGTCCAGACCCATGGCGGCCTCGCGCGAGCCGACGCGGTCGATGTCCGCACCCCAGTCCGGATGAAAATGACCGGTTGTCTTGTTCTCCATCCAACTAGCGAAGCCCTCGTTGAGCCAGAGGTCGTCCCACCACGCCATGGTGACGAGGTCGCCGAACCACTGGTGCGCCATTTCATGGGCTTCGACCGCGAAGATGTCCTGGCGTCCGGCCTCGGTCGTGATCGCGGGGTCGTTGAGCAGCGCATATTCGAAGGTGAAAATGGCGCCCCAATTCTCCATCGCTCCAAAGAACTGCGACTGCCCGGGCCCAGCCACGTTATCGAGCTTGGGAAGCGGGTAGGGCGTACCGAAATACTCGTTGTAGTAGGGCAGGATCTTGGCCTCGGCATCGAGCGCGAACTGCGCCTTCGACTCGTTGCCGCGAGACATCACGATTCCGACCTCCCGGTCTCCCGCCGCTTTCTTGATTCGGCCGAAATCGCCGCTCGCGAAGAACAGGAGGTAGGACGACATGATCGGGGTCATCTGGAAGCGAACCTCCTTCAGTCCGGCAGCGACGTTGCGGCTCGACGCTGCCGGCATGTTGCTGACCGCCATTTCGTTCGCAGGCACCCGAGCGGTTAAATCGAATGTCGCCTTGTAATCGGGCTCATCCCAGCTGGGGATAAAGCGGCGCGCGTCGGCCGCTTCGAACTGCGTGAACAGCGAGCGCCCGTCCTTGCCGGCCTTGGTCTTGTAGTCGAGCGCGAACAGGCCGTTGGCCTGGGTGTTGATCTTGCCTGAGTAAGCGATGTTCAGCCGGTAGGAGCCAGCTGCGATCATCTTCGGAAAAGTGAAGGTCGCAGTCTGTGCATCGGCGTCGGTGGCGACCTGGCCAGTGAGAGCAGCGCCACCGGCCGCCGAGCGAAGCGAGACCGAATCGAATTTCAAGTCGGCCGCATTGAGCACTAGCTCGCGCGTCGGCTTCACGACTTCGAGATCGATGGCGAGCTTGCCGTCAAACGTCAGCCGCTCGGCGTGCGGTGTCACGGTCAGCGCATAGTGATGCGGAATGGCGGTGCGCGGCAGTTGGGTGGGGAGGCTCGGATCGACCGTGTCGGCCGGACGGGCCTGCGCGGGAAGGGAAGCAGGGTCGAGAGTGGCAAGCGCGGCGGACGCGAGAAGGGCAACGGCGATTTTCATGAAATTCCTCGAGGTGCGACGATGCAAGAGTCGCCGCGGTGCTAACGTTCGTAAACCCCGATGCACAACGCGGATGAACGCCGTTTGAAGACAGAAAACGGTCGTTCAAAGAAAAGGCCCGGGCGACTAGGTCGCCCGGGCCGATCTTTAGCGAACGCCTGACTTACAGGCCGCGCTCTGGCGCCGGCGGTGGCGGCGGAGGAGGAGGCGGCGGAGTCGGGCAGGTCGCAGTCGCTTCGATCACCGAGCCATCCGGGCAGGTCTGCGTCGCCGGAGGAGGCGGCGGAGGAGGCGGAGGGGGCGGTGGCGGAGGCGGCGGCGGTGCCGGCGTGTAGAAGTTGTAAATCAGGCTCAGCATCAGGCTGTGCGAATCGATGTGCCCGCGTGCCTCATACGGGATCGGCGTGGACGTAAAGTCGATGCTGTCGCTGAAATGCATCTTCGCGGTGCGGAAGTAGCGGTACTTCAGGCCCAGATCGATGTGATCAGAGACGGGCAAGCTGAATCCCGCGATACCCTGAGCAGCCCAGCCACTGTCGCTGTCGCCGAGTTCCTTGACGTGAACATAGCCCACGCCTGCGCCGACGTATCCACGCCAGCCAGCATCGTCGCCGAAGTCGAACAGGCCGTTGACCATGCCAGAAAAGATGTTGGCGTGGCCGCCGAAATCGATCGTATCATTGGTAAGCGCCGGGTTCAGATTCAACGCGGCGTTGATCCCGTTCAGCAGCGGGCCGGTGATCTCAAGGTCCTTGATCTTGGCGTGCTTGTAGCCGAGTTCGCCTTCGACCCTGAACATGCCGAAGTCATATCCGGCGAGAACGTCGCCGTCCCATCCGCGGCTATAGTGGACATCTGCGGCATCGCTGTAGCTGTTAAGGCCGGTCGGTCGGCCAGGAACCGTGCTTGCCGGGAAGGTTGCATCGACGTCGAGCGAGGTGTCTTGCGGACCCCATACGCCGAGTTCGATGCCGGCATACGGGCTGCCGTCGCGCGCCGCTGCCGGCGAAGCGATGGAGGCCGCGGCAACCGCCGCGAGAAATAGATATTTGCGCATGTACTTCATCCCCTTTCGGCGCTGATTACCGCCTGGTGAGGGAACTTACGCGGATGGTTCCGGTTTCGCCAGCCTCCGCAATATCGAAAAGCGCGCGATTCTGTGGCGAAAACGCCACAGTTTTTGTGAGATTCCGGGCGGAAACACAGTCTCCGCCCAGATACTATCTTAGGTTAGGCTCCAGCGACTTCGGCGAGGTCGATCTTCACGCCCGGGCCCATGGTCGAGGAGACCGAGAGCTTCTTCACGAACTTGCCCTTGGCACCCGACGGCTTGCCCTTGATGATCGCGTCCAAGAACGCGTTGAAATTCTCCTTGAGATCAGACTCGGAGAATGACGCCTTGCCGATCCCGGCGTGGACGATGCCTGCTTTTTCGACACGGAACTCGACTTGGCCGCTCTTCGCGTCGGTGACAGCCTTGGTGACGTCCATGGTGACGGTTCCGAGCTTCGGGTTCGGCATGAGGCCCTTGGGACCGAGGACCTTACCCAGGCGTCCGACGACGCCCATCATGTCCGGGGTCGCGATGACGCGGTCGAAGTCGATCTGACCACCCTGGATGGTTTCCATCAGGTCTTCCGCGCCAACGACATCAGCTCCAGCGGCCTTCGCCTCGTCGGCCTTGGCGCCTTTCGCGAACACGGCGACGCGAACGGTCTTGCCGGTACCCTTGGGGAGGTTGACCAAGCCGCGAACCATCTGGTCGGCATGGCGCGGATCGACGCCGAGGTTCAGCGCGACCTCGACCGTCTCGTCGAACTTGGCGGTCGCGTTGCCCTTCACCAGCGCGATGGCCTCATCGACGCCGTAGAACTTCTCGCGGTCGACCGCGGTAAAGGCTTTCTGCTTCTTGGTCAGCTTTGCCATCGGATCAGCCCTCCACAACCTGGAGGCCCATCGCGCGGGCGGAGCCTTCAATGATCTTCGACGCTGCGTCGAGGTCGTTCGCGTTCAAGTCCTTCATCTTGACCTCGGCAATCTCACGCAACTGCGAGCGGCGGATCGTGCCCGCGCTCGACTTGCCGGTCTCCGACGAGCCCTTCTGAATCCGCGCCGCCTTCTTCAACAGAAAGGAAGCGGGCGGGGTCTTGGTCGTGAAGCTGAACGACCGGTCCGCATAGACGGTGATAACGGTCGGGATCGGGGCGCCCTTCTCAAGCTCCTGCGTGGCGGCATTGAACGCCTTGCAGAATTCCATGATGTTGACGCCGCGCTGGCCGAGCGCCGGGCCGATTGGCGGCGCCGGGTTCGCAGTGCCCGCGGGCACCTGCAGCTTGATATAGCCGGTGATTTTCTTTGCCATTTCACTCTCATTTCAAGTTTAGCGGTACAGACGATCACCGGAGGCGATCTCCCGCAGACGTTTCCAATCGGATTGGAAGGCGCGGCCCTTAGCTGAAGCTTTCACTTAAGCCAAGCCGCCTCATGCGCTATGGCTGTTCCGGGGGTGGGATTCTGGGGAGAGTCTCATGCGCAAGCAGCTTCTTATTTCTCTCGGCGCCGCAGCATTTCTCATTTCATCGCCGGTAGCAGGCAAAGGCCTCAAGTGGATGGACGCGAGCGGTGTCGGACTTCCTGCCGGCGGGAAGATTGCGGTGGTCTCAGGAGATCCATCCAAGGACGGGCCATTTGAGGTGCGGATCAAGATGCCCGCGAATTACACGGTCCCGCCGCACCATCACCCGGCTGACGAAGTCGTTCGCGTGACGTCCGCCGGCGCGCTTACCTATGGCATGGGCGACAAGGTCGATGCCGCCCATTCAGGCAAGCTCGAGAAGGGCTATCACGTCACGATGCAGTCCGGTATGAACCATTGGGTCACCACCACTGACGCAGTCGACGTCCAGGTCAACGGTACCGGTCCGTTCGCGATCGTTTACGTCAATCCGGCTGACGATCCGCGGAACGCCAAAAAGTAAGCCGCACAACTAGCGCAGCTTGCTGATTTTCAGCCGGTCCGCCTTCGCGCGGTCCTTGATCGACTCCTCGCTGCGGGTGAGCGCCTTTGCGATGGCTTTCAGCGACATGCCTTTGCCGGCGAGCTGGTGAAGCTTCTGGATCTCGTCCTGCCGCCAGGGCTGGCGGTGGCGCTCGAATTTCTCGCCGTGGGCCATGTGCGTTCCCCCTTCGAAGGGATGGTAAAAGAAAAGGGCTGCCGAAGCAGCCCTTTGCGTTGTTAGATCGATCGACCGATCTACTTCACCCGCTCGACCTGCTCGAACTCGAGTTCGACCGGCGTGGCTCGGCCGAAGATCGAGACGCTGACCTTCACGCGGCCGCGGTCGAAGTCGAGTTCTTCGACGACTCCGTTGAAGCTGGCGAACGGGCCGTCGAGCACCTTCACTGCATCGCCGATCTCATAATCGACATTGATCTTGGGCTTGGCGCCGTGGGCGGCGGCCTCTTCCTTGGTGTCGAGCATGCGCGCGGCCTGCGCGTCGGGGATCGGCTGCGGCTTGCCGCCGGGGCCGAGGAAGCCGGTGACCTTCGGGGTGTTCTTGACGAGGTGATAGACCTGGTCGTTCATCTCGAGCTTGGCGAGGACGTAGCCGGGCATGAACTTGCGCTCGGCCTGGACCTTCTTGCCGCGCTTAATCTCGGTCACGGTCTCGGTCGGAACCTCGATCTGCTCGACGAAGCGCTCGAGCCCCATGCGGGTCGCTTCCGAGTTGATCGCATCGCGGACCTTGTTTTCGAAGCCGGAATAAGCGTGGATGATGTACCAGCGGGACATGTCTCTAATCTCTTGTGTTGCAGGCTAGCCGAGCAGGCTCAGCAGATATTTGACGACGCTACTGAAAAAGGCGTCGACGCCGAAGAAGAAGAAAGCGAGCAGCAGCGTCATGATCATTACCATGATGCCGGTGGCGACGGTTTCCTTGCGGGTCGGCCAGTGGACCTTCCCGGTTTCGGCTCTCACCTGATTGACGAATTGACCGATGGAGACTTTCGCCACGTTTGCTCTGCTCACTTGCGGATAGAAAAGCGCCCCGCGGACCTTTCGGGCCGGCGGGGCTGCGGGTCACTTAGCGGCGAGGCGGCGAGTCTTCAAGGTTGCGAAGCGGGATTGGCGTAGCTAACTCGCTCGCGGCCTAGGAGTGTAGCTCAGTTGGTAGAGCATCGGTCTCCAAAACCGAGGGCCGGGGGTTCGAGTCCCTCCACTCCTGCCAGCCACAGGTACCTTCGATGCTGACCTCACGTTTTGGCGTTGGCGACGCTGCCCTCAGAATAATGCTGCCCGGACGACACTTCGTGTCCGGGCCGTAGTCTGAAAAGCCGCTTCGCCAATCGGTGACTCGGCCGCTCGAACGCTAGGTAGAATAAAGCGGCCGCGGCGATGCACGCGCCAAGCAAAAGCATTCCGCCGATCGCATCCGCGATTGGGCCACGATCGGCGACGCGTTGCCAAGCTCCGGTCAGGAGTCGGAGGGTCGGCACGTGAACAAGATAGAGCGAATAGGAGATTGCTCCGAGCCACTGCCACGGCCTCGCTGAAAGCGCCGTAGTGAGCCTTTCGGCTCGAGCGGCAACAAACAGTAGGCCGGCCGTTGCCGCGCACGGGACGGCGAACACGCCAGCCTCCGGATGGCGGAATAGTAATGCCACAGCAGCAAGTACCCAAAGCGGCCACGACGCTTCCTTGAGATAGCCGCAGCGGTAAGCGAGGACGCCAAGGAAGAATCCATGCCAGAGGTTCACGAACAAGCCGTGCGGGCCCCACTCGCGCCCCGCGAAGGCGGAAATTAGCGCAAGTGCGTACAACCCCCATTGCCAGCGGCGGTCGAGCAAGGCCGACGCAGCAAAGACAAGATAGAATTGGATCTCGTAGGTGAGCGTCCAATAAACGACTTGGAGCTCCGGGATTCGGAGAAACTCTTGCACGTACAAGACGTGCGCCGCGACCTGCCCCGCGCCGGGCAGCTGCGGCGGTTCATGGTGCGCCAGAGCAAGGGCTGCGCCGGTAGCTACAACTAACGCCATGCTCGCCCAATATGGCGGATCCAGCCTGGCCGAGCGACGAAGGGCGAACCGGCCTAGCTCGCGGACGGTCATGTCTTTTCCCGCCAGGCTATGCGCAATGACGAAGCCTGAAAGGACGAAGAAGACGGCGACGCCGGCGCTTCCATAGCCGAAGATGGAATATGTCAGCCAAGAGGGCAGGTGCACGGTCAAACCCGCAATCGCCTGCTGCTTCTCCAGATGAAACAGGACCACCCATAGGGCGGCGAGGCCACGAAGCGCCTGAACGAGAAGGAAGTTTTCGCGCTGCATAAGGCGCTTCGATGTTAATAGAAGTTTACCGCCCTAACAACGAAAGCAGTTTTGTGGGGCGTGCCAAGTTTAGACAAAACGGCACGCCGTTTTTTTGGGATCCAAGCCAAAATCGAGGGTTCACTTCGCCACAGGTAATCCCACCCAGCTCCCATCGCTGCCGGTGAATACGCGCTGGGTCGCGGGTCGATAATCTTCGGGCTTCGCGAAGAAGATGTTCGGGACGAAGGTCTGCGGGTTGCGGTCGTAAAGCGGGAACCAGCTCGACTGCACCTGGACCATCACACGGTGCCCGGGCTCCACGACATAATCGACTGTGGGCAGCGCGAACTCATAGGTGATCGGCTGGTTGGACGGGACCGGTGAGGGGTGCGCTGGATCGGTGCGATAGCGGCCGCGCCTCACGTCCATCGCGATCGCGAACTCGTAGCCGCCGAGCTCGGGCTTCTGCGGATACTGGTCGGGGTAAACATCGATCAGCTTCACGACCCAGTCGCTATCGGTGCCGCTGGTCGCGGCAACCAGATGGACAAGCGGCGTCCCAGCCAGACGGAGCGGCTCGGTCAACGGGTCGGTCGAGTAGCTGAGGACGTCGGGGCGCGCTTCGGCGAAGCGCTGGTCGTCGCTGAGCCAGGTGCGCCAGGTCGAGTTGGGTGAGTAAGGCGGGAGGTTAGGCCGCGCACGGTAGGTGACTGGCCGTGCGGGGTCGGAGACATAGGAGTCGAAGGCTTGGCGCGATGAGGCGGTGAAGCTGAGGCGCTCGCCAAGCGCTAGATAGAGCGGCGTCAGGTTCGTCGAGCAGCCGGTGGCACAGGCGAGCGGCCAGTCGTCGAAGCGCCTCCACTGGTTGGTTCCGGCCTCAAACGCCGTCACGCGCGCGATGTTCGCGGAGGGCCCACCTTTCAGATGCTCATTGAGGAAAGGGATGATGACGTTCTGGCGGAACCACTTCGCCGTGTCGTTGCCCCAGTCGATGGGCCCGAGCGAATTGGCCGCAATGTTGACCTGTCCGTGATGCCATGGGCCGAGCGCAAGATGCGCATTGGGGCTGGCCTTCACTGCGCTGAAGACCGCGGGAGCGCCGTAAATGTCCTCCTGGTCCCAGAGGCTGTCGACGAGCAAAGTCGGGACGGTTAGCGGCTTCTGCGCGAGAATGCGGTCGACGGCCTGGTCCTGCCAATATTCGTCATAGGCGGGATGCTGGGTGAGGCGGAGCCAGAAGGGCAACTGCTCCATTCCCATCGCGCGGCCATATTCGCCCGCAGAGCCGTAGCGGACGAAAGTCGCGTAATCGTCGTAGGCCGAGGTGAAGAACTCTTCCTCGGACTTTTTATTGGCGGTCTGGCCGTAGATGTAGCCGATCATCTCCTGCCGAAGAGCGCCGTTGTGAAACCAGTCGTCGCCCTTCCAACCGTCGACCATCGGATTGATCGGCACGCTGGCCTTGAGCGCCGGGTGCGGGTTCACGAGGGTCATT
>JAFBAM010000127.1 GCA_019247755.1 Sphingomonas sp. | reverse complement strand
ACGCGGATCATTGAAGCTGTCGACGTTCCGCTGACGGTCGACTTCGAAGGCGCTTATTCTGCCGACCCTGAAGAAGGAGCGGCCAACGTCGCCCGGCTGAAGACGACCGGCGCGGTCGGCTGCAACTTCGAGGACCAGGTGGTGGGTGGCGAGGGCCTTCATCCGCTCGACCTGCAGGTCAAGCGCATCGCCGCGATCCGCAAGGCGGTCCGCAGCGACTTCTACATCAATGCGCGGACCGACCTTTTCCTGAAGACGCAGACCTACGACGATGCGCTGATCGACCAGGTGGTGGAGCGCGGCAAGGCCTTCGCGGATGCTGGGGCGAGCGGCTTTTTCGTGCCGCGCCTCGCCGACCCTCAGCAGATCGGGCGCGTCGTCCGCGAGGTTCCGCTGCCACTCAACGTCATCGCGTTCCCCGGGGCGCCCGACAAGAGGGTCTGGGCCGATGCCGGCGTCGCGCGGATCAGCCACGGCCCCTTCCCGCACCGCGCGCTGATGGCGACGCTGACCGAGATGGCGAGAGCGGCGATCGGCTAAGCTGCGCGGCTGGCCTTGACGAGGGCCGCGACGGTTTCCTTGAGCGTTTCCGAAAGCTGTTCGCCACCCGAGATCGGCGCGGTGATGAAGGCCCCATCGAATGCGAGCGCTAGCTGCGCCCCGACGCGGCTCGGTCGTTTGAGGCCGAGCCGCCTGGCGACGGACGAAAAGCGATCGCGCATCTTCTGCTTGTGCTCCTCTGCCACCCGGCGAGCGGGATGCCTGCGGTCCGGAATCTCGGCAGCCACGTTGAGCTGCGGACAGCCGCGATAGTTCGGCCGCCGGAGCCGCGTCTCCATCCATTCGAGGTAGGCCGCCAGCTCGGCTTTGGGATCATCGGGATGCCTATCCGCGATCGCATCCCATTGCCGCCAGAAGTCGGCATCCTCCCCCTTTAGGAAGGCGGCGACGAGGCCGTCCTTGTTTCCGAAATGTCGATAGAGGCTTGTCTTGGCGATGCCCGACTCGGCGACGACCAGATCGACCCCTACGGCGTGCACGCCGCTGCGATAGAACAGCTTCGTCGCGGTCGACAGGATCCGGTCGCGGACAGCCGACGGACGACCCTCGCCTGCTGCAGCGCCATGACTTTTCATTATCGAACATCTCCGCTGGCTCACGTTGACAATGATACAGGTCTGTAGCAATTGCAAGTGAACATACAGGTCTGTAGCATTGGAACGGATCAATGAAAAGGAAAGTCGTTCTTTATGGCGCCGCCGGCCACACCGGCAGGTTCATCGCCGAGGAACTGGCGAGGCGGGGATTCACGCCGATTCTCGCTGGCCGGGACATGAGCAAACTCGCGCCGATTGCGGCGGGCGTTGGCAGCGCAGCCCGTCATGCTGAAGTCACCGACCCGGCGGCTCTCGACGCCATGCTGAGCGACGCCGACCTACTGATCAACGCGGCAGGGCCGTTCGGCGACACCTCGCCACCGCTGATCGAGGCCGCTCTTCGTGCTGGCATCCCCTATCTGGACATCACCGCTGAGCCGTTCGTCACGCAGGGCATCTTCGACTCCTTTGGCAGTCGCGAGGCGCAGTCCGTCGTTGCACCGGCGTTCGGCTTCTTCGGCGCGCTCGGCGACTTGCTGGTCAGTGCCGCGCTCGACGACTGGGCGGGCGCTGACGAGGTTGATCTCGGCTTCGCACTCGACCGCTGGCACCCGACCAAGGGCACGCTCCTCGCCGGAAAGCGGCGGGCGGGACGGCGACTGGTCTGGGTCGATGGTAGGTTGCAGGAGCGCGATCCGGCGCGGTCGACACCGAAGGGATCATGGGATTTCGCGCAGCCGTTCGGCAGGCAGCCGACCGTCGGCGAATTCTCGACCGTCGACGTGGTCACGATCTCGCGGCACGTCGATGTCCGATCCATCTCGACCTGGATCAACGAGGCGCCGCTATCCGACCTCGCCAACGCGTCCGAGCCGCTGAACGGCGCGAGCGGACCTTCGGAGCAGCAATTCCTGATCGAGGCAGTCGTTCGCCGTGGTTCCGAAAAGCGGCGCGCGAGCGCGTCCGGCCACGACATCTATGCAGTGACGGCGCCAATCGTCGTCGAGGCCGCGCGATGGATTCTCGACGGACGGTCGCGGGCGACCGGAGTCGTAGCGCCCGCCGAGCTGTTCGAGCCCCGCGCTTTCCTGACAGCGCTACCGAGCAAAGCAATTACCATCAGTTTGCCATAGAAGGACCGACCATGAGCAAGTTCGACGATTTCGCCCGCCTGCACGTTCCCGGTGAGCCGGTGGTGCTGTTCAACGCCTGGGACGCAGGGAGCGCGGCGGCTGTCGCGAAGTCCGGCGCGAAGGCGATCGCGACCGGCAGTGCGTCCGTGTCGATGGCCAATGGCTATGGCGATGCCGAGGAAGTGCCGCTCGACTTCGCGCTCGCGAATGCCGAGCGAATCGTCAAAGCGGTCGAGCTTCCGGTCACGATCGATTTCGAGGGCGGCTATGCGAGCGGCGGCGAGCAGCTGACCGCCAATGGCAAGCGCCTCGCCGAGACCGGTGCCATCGGCTGCAATTTCGAGGACCAGGTGGTGGGCACCGACGGGTTGTACGAGGTCGGCGAGCAGGCCGCGCGCATTGCCGCCCTGCGCGCCGGAGTCGGCAAGCAGTTCTTCATTAATTTGCGGACCGACCTGTTCCTGAAGGCGCCGTCGGACAGGCATGACGCGTCGCTGGCCGAGCAGGCGATCGAGCGGGGCAAGGCCTATGCCGATGCGGGTGCGAACGGCTTCTTCATTCCCGGCCTCGGCGATCTGTCGCTGGTCGAGCGGATTACGAACGCGGTGAGCCTGCCGGTGAACGCAATGCACCTGCCGGGCGGACCCAGTCGCGCGCAATGGGCAGGCGCCGGAATTGCGCGCGTCAGCCACGGCCCGTTCCCGTTCATGGATATGCAGAAGTGGCTGACGCAGCAGGCGGCCGCCGCGCTGGCCTAATAGGCCCGGCCGAAGCGC
>JAFBAM010000036.1 GCA_019247755.1 Sphingomonas sp. | reverse complement strand
GCAAGACAAGACAACCGCCCACATCGTTGGACGACTGCATCGATGTCTTGCTCGCGGATGCGTCCGAATTGGTGGGATCCCGGCGCAACAAGCAAGGGCGCGTTATCCTCCCCGACTGGATCAAGATGAATCCGCATCGTGATCATGCCCTCAAGAATTCCGATTGGCGGCTCGACGTGGAGGATATCGTTCTTGACCGTCCAATGGTCAAAGCCGGGAGCGACAGTCCGCTGCCGAACGGCAATCATCCGATCTTGATGCCAGCCGAGAGACCAATTCCTGTCTGTGGACTTGTCGAATAGAATTGCTCGGACCGCTGCCGCGCCGGGCATTCTCGACCGGACCGCGCCGCTGACCGGCCCTGAACAAAGCCAATCATTCAGCTGCGAGTTACCGAAGATGCGAACACCTGCATCTCCATTCGATTTCGGCAGCACCTGCTCGAGTACGCCCAGGTCATCCTTGGTGAGGAGGCCCGTCATCAGTACGCAACCGTCCCTATCGAGATCGAGATTCACTCGCTGGCAGCGCCTTAGCCGGCGCTCCGCCGCTCGATGGTCGCGCCGACGGCGCTGAGCTTCTCCTCGAGCCGCTCGTAGCCGCGGTCGAGGTGATAGACCCGTAGCACCTCGGTCTCGCCCTCTGCGGCAAGGCCGGCGAGGACCAGGCTCATCGACGCACGCAGGTCGGTCGCCATCACGCTCGCGCCGGTGAGCGGCTTCGGGCCGTGGACAATCGCAGAGCGGCCATGGACCTCGACGTCCGCGCCCATGCGCCGAAGTTCCGGAACGTGCATGTAGCGGTTCTCGAAAATCGTTTCCTCGAGGAAGCTCTGGCCCTCGGCGACGCACAGCATCGCCATTAGCTGGGCCTGCATGTCGGTGGCGAACCCTGGAAAGGGCGCGGTCGAGACGGCGACAGGCCGAAGCGGCTGATGGGCGCTGACCTTCATCCCCTTGTCGGTAAACTCGATCGCCAGCCCTGCCTGCGCAAGGACATTGGTCGTCGCCAGCATTTCCTCGGGCCGGACGCCCAGGAGATGGAGCGAGCCGCCCGTGATCCCGGCCGCGCAGGCATAGCTGCCCGCCTCGATCCGATCGGGCATCACTTCATAGGTGGCGCCGTGCAGACCTTCGACGCCCTCGATGATCAAATGCCCGCTGCCGATCCCCTCGATCTTCGCGCCCATCGCGACGAGCAGATTGCAAAGATCGACAATTTCCGGCTCGCGCGCCGCGTTGAACAGCTGCGTTTTCCCCTTGGCGAGAACCGCGGCCATCACAGCGTTCTCGGTTGCCCCGACCGACACGACAGGGAAGCTGAAGTCGCCGCCATCGAGCCTGCCCTTCGGCGCGACGGCTTTCACGTAACCCGCCGCGAGCTCGATTTCGGCGCCCATCGCTTCCAGCGCCTTCAGGTGCAGGTCGATGGGCCGGTCACCAATCGCGCAGCCGCCCGGCAGGGACACGGTCGATTCGCCCATCCGCGCCAGCATCGGGCCGAGCACCAGCACCGAGGCGCGCATCTTGCGAACCATGTCATAGGGGGCGACGGTCGAGACGATTTCGTCCGCCTGGAGCGTCATCCGGCGTCCGATCTCGCCCTTCTTCACGCCCGCGACGTGCGTCGAGACGCCAAGCTGGTTGAGAAGGTGAGCAAAGGTATCGACGTCCGCCAGCCGCGGCAGATTGGTCAGCGTCAGCTTCTCTTCGGTAAGGAGCGCGCAGGGCAGCAACGTCAGCGCGGCATTCTTCGCGCCGCTGATCGGGATTTCGCCCTTCAGCGTCTTCCCGCCCCTGATCCAGATGCTGTCCACAGGCGCGCCTTTAGCGCGTGACGGCTGCGTTACAAGAAGAGGTGCTCAGGCCTTTTCGAGCGTGCACTGCAGCGGGTGCTGATTCTCCCGCGCGAAGTCGATCACCTGGGTGACCTTCGTCTCGGCCACTTCGTAGGTGAACACGCCGCACACCGCGACGCCCTGCTGGTGGACCTGCAGCATGACGCGGGTCGCGTCCTCGATCCCCATGGTGAAGAAGCGCTGCAGGACCAGAACGACGAACTCCATCGGCGTGTAGTCGTCGTTGAGCATCAGCACTTTGTAGTTCGACGGCTTCTTGGTCTTCGGGCGCGTGCGCGTCGCAACGCCGGTCTCGATCTCGTCGAGGCCGTCGTCGCCATCGGGGCCATTCGCCATCCTGATCGGATCTATGATCATCAGCTTTAAAATAGGTCAGCCCGCCAAAACGCGGCAAGACCGCAATTAGCAACATATCGGTAAAAAAATGGCGGCCGCCCCGATACTGGAGCGGCCGCCTACAGTCGTTGCCCTGACTTTAGGAGGGGAGAGGGTCAGGCAACGAGGGTGTTGAAACGCTCGGCGTTGGCCGACGCGCGGTTCGACAGCGGCTGGAACGTCTCGCCAGCAAGCTTGACCATCGATTCGGTCAGCTTCGAGCTCTCGGCGACCATGCGGTCGAACGAAGCACGGGCGAAGTCACCCTGCAGCTGCAGGTACTCGGTCGGGCTCTTCGCCTCGGCGAGCGAGCGGATCGCGTCAGCGGCCTGCTCGAAGCTGTCGCGTTGCTTGGCAACGACGTCCTGGCCGAGCGAGCGAGCACCTTCGGTCGCAACACGACCGGCCTCGACGATTGCCTCGACGTTGGCGCGAGCCAGGTCAGCAAGCTCCTCGGCAACCTTCTGGCTCTTCTTGGCGAGCTCCTGGCCGCGCTCATTGGCTTCGGTCAGGATGTTCTGGAACGGCGCGAACGCCGGGATGGCATCAAAGCCCTTGAAAGCAGTCTTGTTCACGATGTTGATCCTTTTCTGGGCCACAGCGGCGACCTTGCGGGCCGGCTTGCGGGTTTTGCGAACGGTGCGACGGGCAGTTGCCTTGGTCGCGGTCTTTTCGGCGACAGCCTGGCGCTTCACTCGGCGCTGGGTGGCTGCACGCGTACGCTTGGCAACCTTGGCGCTCTCCTGGACGACCGTTTCGATCGTCTCGGCAACCGCTTCGGCAACCTTGGCCGGAGCCTCCACTGCGGTTTCCCGCGCAGCCTGGGCTTCAACCTTGGTTTCGTCTGCCATCACACTTTCCTCCGAATATGTTGCAGTGCACAATATGCATTGCGCCGCACCATTTCAAGAGTTTTTTTGTGCGCTGCAACATCTCGTCGCTTGACGGGCACCGCTGACCCGAAGCAAGAACGGTCATGGACCAACCGACCCGTCAGCGCCGCGGCCTCCTGGTCGTTCTCTCGTCCCCTTCGGGAGCCGGGAAATCGACTATCAGTCGAATGCTGCTGGAGGCTGACGACAATATTACGATGTCGGTGAGCGCCACGACCCGCCCGATGCGCCCGGGCGAGGTGCAGGGCGTCGACTATCATTTCGTCGACACCGCCGAGTTCGAACGGCTGATCAAGGCCGACGAATTCGCCGAATGGGCCTACGTCTTCGACCACATGTACGGCAGCCCGAAAGAGCCGATCAAAGAGGCGCTGAGGGCCGGGCGCGACACTTTGTTCGATATCGACTGGCAAGGCACGCAGCAGCTCGAATATGCGTTCCGCACCGACCTGGTCCTGATTTTCATCCTCCCCCCGTCCATGCGCGAGCTTGAGCGGCGGCTGCACGAGCGGGCGACCGACAGCGAGGACATCATCGCGGGACGGATGAAGCGCGCTGCGGGCG
This sequence comes from Sphingomonas sp., assembly GCA_019247755.1. Classification (GTDB taxonomy): domain Bacteria; phylum Pseudomonadota; class Alphaproteobacteria; order Sphingomonadales; family Sphingomonadaceae; genus Sphingomicrobium. The sequence goes on along the minus strand of JAFBAM010000036.1, from coordinate 287 downwards.
AAATCGGCCACTGGGCGGAATATGACTATGTCCTGATCAACGACGACATGGACAAGTGTCTCGCCGACGTTCAGGCGATCATCGCTGCCGAGCGGCTGCGACGCGAGCGCCAGCCCTATCTGCTCCGCTTCGTGCGCGAGCTCGTGGCGAGGCCTAATTAAGCAGTTCGAGGAAACGGGCAGCCGCTAGGAAGTCGCGGCGCCGATTGTCGAGCGCGGCTTCGGCTTCGGCGTCCGCGCCCCACTGCTCAAGCTGCCAGCGGTCGTCGATCGTGACAGCCTCCCATG
>JAFBAM010000330.1 GCA_019247755.1 Sphingomonas sp. | reverse complement strand
GTGCACAGTGTCCACGCACGCCAGAACGGGAGGGGGAGGGGCGGGGTTCCCGCCGAGGCTAGGACGAAGGGGCGACGACGAGGATGCGGAAGGTGCCGGGGACCGCCTTCGGTCGCTCGTTGCCCACCGGCGGCTGCAAGTCGACCGCCGGGAGGTAGGCTCGGCCGGTCGATGGATCGAGCGCGATGGTGCGGGCGCTCTTCGCGGTCTGAACGGTGCCGACGACTTGGGGCTTCGGCGAGAGCTGGATGACGGACAGAGTCCCGTCGGCTCCTGACGGCACAAGCACCACATGGCGCTTGGCGTCGATCACGGCGCCGTCCGGCCGCTTGCCGATGGGCAGCGAAGCGATGGGCTTGCCAGTATCCGAGAGCACCACCGCAATGCCGTTGGCGCAGGCGGATACCGTCTCGCGCGTCGCCGGATCGTAGACGATACCCGTAGGGCCGTCACAGCCCGGCAGAGGTTCGCGCCGCAGCAGCTCGAGACGGCGCATGTCGATTACCGCGACGTCATTCTTGTCCTCGGCGTTGACGTAGAGCTTCCCATGTCCGTCGGTTGCGCCGAATTCGAGAGAACCGCCGACCGCGACCGTCGCTACGGCCTTGGCACTAGCCGGGTCGACGACCGTGATTCCCCCGTCGCCCGGCGTCATCACCCAGACCGTGCGCGTCGCCGGGTCATACGTCGCGGCGTCCGGCTTCTTGCCGGTTGGAATCGTCGCCCGGAGCTGGCCGGTGCGACCATCAACAATGGTCACATTGTTCGCGGTGCCATTCGTCACCAGCGCATCGCCCGTGCCGGGGATCGCGAGCGCCGAATGGCCGCCCTCGGCCGGCGCCAGCTTGTCGGTCACCGCGCCGGAGTTGAGATCGACAGCCGTCACTGCTTCCCTGCGGCCGACATAAAGGCGGTGGGCCACCGGATCGACGCTGAGGATGTCCCAGCCGCCGTCAGCGCCTTTGTAAGTGCCGACGACGCTGTAGGTCGGGCTAGCTGCGACCGCCGGCGATGCGAGCAGAAGCGCGGTGATGATTGCCCGTTTGATCATGAGACCCCCTTCGACGCCTACCTGCCGCTGCTTTTCGCACCGGCTCGAGCCATGCTAGCGCAGCACCGGGGAGAAGAGTCATGAAAGTTCGGTCATTCGTATTGGTGGCGGCCCTTGCAATCGCCACGGCAGCCGGCGCGGCCCCGGTGCTTGCGCCGCCAGCCGAGCTCGGGCCTGACGTTCAGCCTTATATCCAGCACGCGGCCGGGAAGATCGCGATCCAGCATCTGCGGATCATCGATGGCACCGGCGCGGCGCCGATCGAGGATGCAACGCTGCTAATCGACGGGCCGAAGATCGGCGCGATCCTGCCGGCCGGGTCAGTCGTGCCGGATGGTTACAAGACGCTCGACGGGACTGGCGAGACTGCGCTGCCGGGGCTCGTCGGCATGCATAACCACCTGTTCTATCTTCAACGACCGAACCTAGACGCGCAGGGCCGTTCGGAGCAGCCGATCATCATCCCGCAGATGACCTTCAGTGCGCCGCGGCTCTATCTCGCCAATGGCGTGACGACGATGAGGACAACGGGCAGCGTCGAGACCTACACCGACCTGGCGCTGAAGAGGGAAATCGACGCGGGGCATCTGGTCGGTCCGCACCTGGACGTGACCGGTCCGTATCTCGAAGGGGCGGGCGCCTTCTTCATCCAGAATCACATCATTACATCCCCGGACGACGCGCGGAAGGAAGTCGCCTTCTGGGCCGATCAGGGGGTCAACAGCTTCAAGGCCTATATGAACATCTCGCGGGCCGAGCTGGGTGCCGCGATCAAGGAAGCGCACCGGCGCGGCCTGAAGGTCACGGGCCATTTGTGCTCGGTCACCTATCCCGAAGCGGTGGCGCTCGGGATCGACAACCTCGAGCACGGCTTCTTCGTCAACACGCAGCTCGATCCTGGCAAGCAGCCTGATAAGTGCTCGGACACGGTGGGGGATCCGACGATCGAGAAGATGACGCCAGGCAGTCCCGAAGCGAATGCGCTGATCAAGCTGCTGGTCGACCATCATGTCGCAGTCACCTCGACGCTGCCGGTGTTTGAGCAAAGCGTGCCGCTTCATGCGCCGCTGCAGGCTCGGCAAATGGATGTGCTGACGCCGCAGGCGAAGGAATCTTACCTCTATCTACGAAACCTTATTGCGGGCCGGGCCGGGACACCGCGGGCCGAGAAAGCGGCGCTCGGGTACAAGAACGATCTGGGACTCGAGCGTCAGTTCGTGGCCGCCGGCGGGCTCCTGATCGCGGGACCGGATCCAACCGGCAACGGCGGCGTGATTCCTGGCTTCGGCGACCAGCGCGAGGTCGAGCTACTGGTCGAGGCGGGCTTCTTGCCGGTTGAGGCCGTGAAGATTGCGACCATGAATGGCGCGACTTATCTCGGTCTCGCGGACCGCATTGGATCGATCGCACCTGGCAAGAATGCCGATTTGTTCATTGTCAGTGGCAACCCCGCGGCGAAAATCAGCGACATCGAGAATGTGATCACGGTGTTCAAGGACGGCGTGGGTTACGACAGCGTCAAGCTGCTGCTCTCAGTGAAAGGCCGGTTCGGGCAATACTAGCGAGCTACAGGCAGCCTTTCACGAGCGGCTCGGTGCCGATCGCGAACTTGGTTGTCACCTTCACGTCCGGGGGCGCAATGTCGATCATCATTGGCGGCTCGTCGCTGGTGCTGAGCATCAGCGTCTTGGCATTCTCGATCGGGACCGACGTGACCTGACCAAGCTGCGAGAGCCGGTCGGTCAGGCATTTTTCGAGCTGGGCCATGCTCTTCTTGCTGTGGAAGGTACCCCCAATCGAATGGGGCTGGGCCGCAACGGCGGGCGCATCAGCCGCAACCATGATGAGCGGCAGGAAGAGGAGCATGATGTTTGGCCCCTTACTCATGCAAACCGCCCCTATAACCCCGCGAAAAAGCGGAATCTACTGTGTCGGCGATCCGACGCTTCTGTAGATCGCGTCATAGCGGTCGATCCCAGTGTCGAGGTCGAACCAGCGGCGTGCCGCTGCTCGCCAGCGCTTTATGTCGGGCTTGAGCGTTTCGAGTTGATCCAAGGCGCGAGCATATGAAGCACCATCGAAGGCATCGACGACGACCCCCGCGCCTGATTCCCGAAGAATAGGCTCCACGTCCCCGACATCGCGGTTGGCTACGACCGGGACTTCAAGCGAGAGGAACTCGCCCATCTTGGTCGGCGAGCTCGCCTTCTTCGAGAAGACCGGCAGGATGAAGAACAGTCCGTAGTCTGCCGCGGCGACGAGCTTCGGCACCTCCGCGCGCGATGCAGGGCGAACGATGAGACGGTCGACGGCAATCCCGTGGCGTCTCGCATCGGCGATGATCTGGTCCCGCGGCTCACGGCTGACGATGAGGAATATCGCATTCGCGTCGCGCTCGAGCTGAACCTTGAAGAAGTCCAGCATTTCGCCGGTCATGTACCAGCTACCCCAGGAACCAAGATAGGCTGCGACGGTCGCGTCCGCATCGATGCCGAGGTCATGCCGAGCGGCGGTGCGTCGCTCCGGGGTGACGGGCGAGAAGGCATCGAAATCGACGCAGCAGGGAATGACCACAATCGGCGGCCCGTGCTCGTCGCCGCCGCGGTCCAGCAGGATCTTGCGGCCCTCTTCGGTCAGGCTGACGATATGATGCGCCTCGGCCAGGAACTCCGTCTCGCGCTTCTTAAAGTATCGGTAGACGGCGGCGAACAGCGGATTCGACAAATTCCAGATGCCGCCGTCGACACGCTCATCGGCCCAGAAACCGCGCATGTCGAAGACGAACGGCACGCCGAAGCGGCGCTTCATCTTCAAGCCGACAAGCGACGGCAAATAGCTGCGGCAATGAACCAGGTCGAAAGGTCTCCGGCGATGAAGGCGCGAGGCGAGGCGCCACATCTGCCGCACGTCGTACATCGACGAGAGGAGCGGCGGACGCTTGTGATAGGCGAGTGGGTGCCATTCGATACCCCCGTCCACGCAAGTCTGCGCGATCGCCGCTCGTTCCTGCCCGCTTCGTTCGGGCTTCTCGAAGCTGATCAGGGTGATGCGGTGGCCGCGCTTAGTGAGTCCGGCGAGATAGGGCAGTACCTGCGATGCGCCGAGGGGATCGGTCATGCCGTCGTAAGACAGGTAGAGGACGCGCCTTGCCGACCCTTGGATCATCAGCCACAGGCGTAGGGGGAATTGCCGCTTAGGCAAGAGCCGGGGGAGTGACGTCGAGACGTGGCCAGGATCGCTTTCCTGCTTCCCAACCTCACCCCGGGCGGCGCCGAGCGGGTCGGCCTGACGCTGTCGAAATCATTCGTCGAACGGGGACATGAGGTCGACCTGCTGGTCGCGGAGAAGCGCGGCACGCTGATCGACCAGGTGCCGGGCGGCGTTCGACTAATCGACCTGAACGCGAAGCGCATCCGCGACGTGCCGTTTCAGCTGAGCAGATACCTGCGAGAGCGGCGCCCGGACGCGTTGCAGGTGTCGCTGTGGCCGCTCACGGTCGCGGGGATCATCGCGGCCCGGCTTTCGCGGGTCCCCGTCCGCGTCGTCGTCAGTGACCACATTTCGCTCTCGTGTCAGTTCGCTGGGGAGAGGCTCAGGCTCGCTTTGCTCAAGCTCACGACTCGTTTCTTCTATCCGTGGGCCGATGCGCGCATCTGCGTGTCACAGGGCTCAGCGCGTGATCTGGCGCGCCTTTCACGCATACCCGAGGAGGCCATCACGACCGTCTACAATCCGGTGCCGGCGCCTGCGAGTACTACGGGATTATCGGACGCCTGGGGAACCGCAAAAGCTTGCTTCCTCGCAGTTGGAACCCTGAAAGATCAGAAGAACCACGCGCTGCTGATCGATGCGTTTGCGCGCGTGACCGAGAAGCTCGATGCCAAGCTGGTGATCGTCGGCAACGGACCGCTGAAGTCCGCGCTCCAACGCCGCATCGATGAGCTCGGGCTCCACGACCGGGTCAAGCTGGCCGGGCACGTGCCCGATCCTTCGCCATTTTATGCATCGGCCGACGTGCTCGTCCT
>JAFBAM010000329.1 GCA_019247755.1 Sphingomonas sp. | reverse complement strand
GTCCCAATACTTGCCCCGCGCCATCGCCTTGATGTTGGCGACGTGCACCGGCGCGAAGGCCGGCGCGAGCTGGACGACGACGCGGCCGCCATTGGCCAGGTCCATGACCATCAGATCGTCGGCCGGGATCGCTCTCCATGCACTGGCCGGTGACTGCGCGACGATGTCGTTGGGCGTGAGCAGCTTTGGGGGTGCCGCTCCGACCATCAGAGCGGCAGCGGTAACGAGCAGAATCGAACGCATGGAATCTCCCCCTTTGACGATGGTCTAGCCGAGCATTCGTGCCGCCGCTATCCGCGCTTCATGTACGTCGCCACCTTGATGCTGTTGGGCTCGGGCGAGCTCGGCCGCGAATTTGCGATTGCCGCCAAGCGGCTTGGCTGCCGCGTCATCGCCTGCGATCGCTATGAGAATGCGCCGGCGATGCAGGTCGCCGATGCATTCGAAGTCTTCCCCATGCTCGATGGCAAGGCCCTTCGGACTGCGGTCGAGAGGCACAAGCCGGACGTCATCGTGCCGGAGATCGAGGCCATCGACACCGCGACCCTCGCCGCGCTCGAGTCCGAAGGCTGGAAGGTCGCGCCGTCGGCCAAGGCCGTGCAGCTGACCATGAACCGGGACGGCATCCGCGACTTCGCCGCCAATGAGCTCGGCCTCGTCACCTCGCACTACCGTTTCGCTGAAAGCCGCGACGAAGCCATCTCAGCCGCAGCCGAACTGGGCGTCCCGTGCGTGATCAAGCCCGTCATGTCGAGTTCCGGCAAGGGCCAGACAACGGTCAAGAAAACCGAGGAGGTTGGCGCCGCCTGGGATTATGCCGTCGCCAACATGCGCGGAGACCGGCCGCGGGTGATCGTCGAGGAGTTCATCGCGTTCGATAGCGAGATCACGCTCCTCACCGTCGCAACACGGGACGGCGTGCTCTTCTGCGCCCCGGTCGGCCACCGGCAGGAGAAAGGCGACTATCGCGAGAGCTGGCAGCCGGCCGGCATTCCGCTCGAGGCGCTTCAGTCGGCTCGGTACCAGGCCCGCAAGGTAGTCGAGGCGCTGGGCGGTTACGGGATTTTCGGGGTCGAATTCTTCGTCCGTGGCGACCAGGCGATCTTCTCCGAGCTTTCGCCCCGCCCGCACGATACCGGCATGGTCACCCTGCTCAGCCAGTTTCCGAACGAGTTCGAGCTGCACCTCCGCGCGATCCTCGAACTGCCGATCCCCTCGATCGAGCTGGTCGGCCCGTCGGCCTCAGCCGTGATCCTCGCCGACGAGGAGAGCGACACCGTCGCCTACGAGGGCCTTGCCGAAGCGCTTGCGCTCGGCTCACCGCGGCACCCGGTCGACCTCCGCATCTTTGCGAAGCCGAAGACGCTCAAGAACCGGCGGATGGGCGTTGCCCTTGCACGCGACGAGAATGTTGAAGACGCGGTGCAACGCGCCAAGGCTGCAGCCTCGCGCGTCCGCATTCGTTATTCGAGCTGAAGGAGAGGATGATGCGCCGCTTTTTAGTCCTGACACTGCTCGTCTTGTCCGGCTGCGGCGACAACAAGCCCCCGGCCAACCAGACCAAGATCAAGGTCACGTCGACCGAGCAGCAGCAGCTTCACAAGCTCGACGCCTTCAACCTCGCGATCGGGCTGAAGCACGCAATCTATGACGCCGGTTACACCTGCAAGCGGGTCACCGACGCGGGCTTTGTCGGCGAATGGAAGAACCTCGACATGTGGGCGGCTCACTGCGTCTATGACAAAGGAACGCCGCGCGACTGGGCGATCTTCGCGGGGCCGGACGGCAGCGCGCAGGTCCGCGACTGCGCCGACATCAAGACCGGCAACGCCCAGCTCAGTGCGGATCAAAAGCTGCCGGAATGCGTGATCAAGCAGCGCCCGAAGGGCAGCTTCACGAACTTCAAATAAGGCTTAGCCCGGATTGTTGCCGGGGTTGCACTGGCGAGTTTCCTTATACTCACCGGACGCCGAGCGCTCCTTGATGGTGACGCAATTGCCCTGGCGGACTTCTTCCCGCCAGCTGCCATCGGCGTTGGTCACGCGGTTGCCCTTGGGCACGCGCTTGCCGTCCTTGATCTCGTAGCTCCAGCCTTTCGGAGTTTGCTGGTCCTGGCCTTGTGCTTGGGCGTAGGCGGCAGTCGCGAAGCCGGCGGCTGCGCCGAGCGCAACCGCGCCGATCAGGATCGCCCTCTTGCCAGTCAGCTTCATAACTCGACTCCTCTGCCCGCCCCTTGGCACAACACAGGTGAACCCTGGGTGAAACTCGTTTCGCTCACGAAAACGACGACTGGGCGGCGCTGACCTTCCCATGTTGTGTCGAAATCACCGAATCACAATGGCTCAAGGTCGATTCGCGGTGGGCGACCACCAATGCTGCCGGTCGCGGATGCAGCGCCCGAAGCCGGTCCAGCAGCGATGCTTCGCCCTCGGCGTCAAGCGCCGCCGTCGCCTCATCAAGGATGAGCAGGCTGGGCTTCCTGAGCAACGCCCGTGCGAGCACCAGACGCTGCCGCTCGCCACCCGACAAGTGGCTCCCGCGGTCCCCGACATCCTGCTCCAGCCCGTCGGGAAATGCACGAACCCGGTCGGCCAGGCCCACGCTGCCAAGTGCATCCCACAATTCATCGTCCGAGGCGTCGGCCCCCTCTGCCAGCAGGTTTCCGCGAACGCTGTCGCTGAACACGACGCCTTCCTGGCCGGCGTAGGCGACTGCGGCCTGCCATCGGTCGATCACTTCCGCGATAGGGCGGCCGTCCACAGTGAGCTCGCCCTCCTGCGGGCTCAGCAAGCCCACGACGAGATCGAGGAGCGTAGTCTTGCCGGCGCCCGATGCACCGCGAATCCCTATCCATTCTCCATTTCCCAGCGTCAGCGATAAACCCCGAAGGCCGCGCTCCGGTTGATGCTCGAATGTGACGTCTTCGATCTCGAGCCGGCGCCATTGGAGGGGCGCCGCTGATACGGAGGCCGGATGGGTCGGCTGCAACGTGCCGAGCCGACGCTCAATCGCCGCGAATGCTGGCGCACAAGAGGCGGCCAGGACCCAGCTGCTCTGCAGTAATTGCGCCGGCGCGCTCATTCGGGCGAACAGGACGAGGCTCGTGACCAGTATCGGGAACGGTAAGGCCAGGACACGGACGCCCACCAGCAGCAGCACCGCCGCTGCGATCGCCATGCCGGCAGCGGACCAGTAGCGCGCGCTCGAATATTGCCGAACGAAGCCAGACGATTCTGCAGCTGTCCGCTGGAGGCTCGACCGATATTCGTCGAGGAATGCCCCGACTGTTCCCTGCGCGAGGGCAGCCTTCAACCCAGCATGAAGGCGATGGCCCGACCCCGCGGCGGCATCCATCGCTTCGCTGATCGCGAAGCCGCTCTTGGCCCCACGCCGCGCGGTTCGGAGCGACAACAACGCCGCCGCCGCGAGGAACGCCAAAGCCACCAGGGTGAGCTTGGCCGACAGGAGGATGGTAATCCCAACGGCCACCGCCAGCATCGCTCCGCCAGCCGCCATGTTCTGCACGTAGCGGATGGCTTCGCTCGCGCGCGGAACGTCGCTCAACAGTAGTGATTGCATGCCACCCTGGCCGATCCGGCTGACGAAGGGCCAGCCTCGACCCGCCAGCGTCGCGGCTGCCCGGAGCCTGAGGCTCGCCTCATAATCGGCCGACAGCCGCGACAGCAGCACGTCGCGCGCGAACAAAAGGACGGACCGCAAGCTCATCGCCGTGACGAACAGCGCAAGGACGATCAGGAACCGTTGGTCCAGGTTCCAGCTGCTTGCCCATGGCGCGAGGCGTAGAAGCCGGGGATCGCCGTTACCGCTGGCGATCGACAGGAGCGGCACGATCGTAAGCAGGCCGAAACCCTCGGCGAGCGCGCCGAAGATAATCAGCGCGGCCGCCAGCCAAAGCCGGCCGCCCGCGAAGGCCCGATAATCGGAAAGGAGGGCGGCGAGGCCGCTCGGCTGTGCCCGGCTCAATTCAGGCGCGGGCCGGGTCGTCGGGGTTAGCCCTGACGAGCCTTGAACCGGCGGTTCGTCTTGTTGATGACGTAGGTCCGGCCGCGGCGACGGATGACGCGGCAGTCCCGGTGGCGCGCTTTGAGCGACTTCAATGAGTTGCGAATCTTCATGGCCGGGCGCCTGCCTCGTTCTCTTCTAAATCACGTTGTTGGATAGGTCGTAAAGACCGGCGGCTCCCCTAGAGACGGCCGTTGGCCAAGTCAAGCTGCGCCCGTTTGGAATCGGTGTCTTTGCACCCGACTTTGCGTTCGCGCCGTTACTGCCGCCATGGCAGCCAACGTCCTGCTCGCCCTCGCGGGTATCGTACTAGCGACCATGACGCTGCGCGACGTCTTCGACACGGTAGTGATTCCGGGCGGCAGCCGAGCATCATTGCGGGTGGCCCAGCGGCTGGGATCGCTACTGCTGCCCCTGTGGAAGGCCGTGCGCGGCCGTCATCACGGCATCTCGGGGAGCTTCGCACCCGTAGTCCTGCTCGGATCGTTCGTGATCTGGCTCGCGCTGTTGGCGTTGGCGTTCGGGCTGATGGCCTATGCAGCGCGCGCATCGTTCCAACCCCGCCTCGAAGGCCTGCCGGAGGCAATCTATACGGCTGGTAGCGCCATGACGACTGTCGGCCCTGGCAAGGCAGAGACTGTGCTTGGCATCGGACGTTGGATCCTGCTCGGCGCGGGCTTCTGCGGCCTGGCCGTCATGACCATGGCGGTCACTTACCTGTTGCAGGTGCAAAGCAGCATCGCACAGCGGGATACCGGCATCATCAAGCTCAACACCTCGGCGGGGGATCCACCCTCGGCTCTAACATTGCTGGAGCGGCTTGCTTCGCTGAAAAACGCCGACAGGATCAGGGAAGTCTTGGTGGAGAGTCGGAACTGGGTAGCGACCACGCGGCAGAGCCACAGCGCGCACCCGACGCTCATCTACTTCCAGTCGATAGGTATCGGTGCGGGCTGGCCTGCCGCGCTCGGCGCCGTTCTCGACCTCGCGCTGATCGCCGAGCATTTGATCGATGACGAAAGCCTGTTCGGCGCCTCGGTCCTCCTCCGCGACGAGGGCATCCGCATGAGCCGGGACCTCGCGCGCCTGGCCGGTGTCGATCCAAAGACCGCAGAGACGAGCGAGAGCGAATTAAAGCAATTGGCCAACCGGCTCGAAACGAGCGGCTACCAGCTCAGGCGCAATCCAAGTTTCGCGGCAATGAATACTCAGCGCGCAGAGTATCAGGCTTACGTCCAGGCCATCGCCGAGCGACTGGGTAAACCTGCTGCGGTCCTTGTACGCCAGGGCTGACCGCCTCAGCGAAGAATCATGGTGTCGCCGTGGATCTCGACGCTCGAGAATTTGCTGAGGAAGCTCTGGCCGAGCAGCGACGTCTGGCCGCCATTGAGGACGACCGCGTCAAGGCCCTCGGCCGTGAGCGGCCCAAGCTCCACGCGATCGAGCTTCGCGTATTCGCCATGGACCGCGCCGTCGGCACCTTCGCCGACAACGTCGGGCATGCCGATTGATGTCGCCAGCCCCGCGGTCCGCGCATCGTCGCGAGACAAAGCGATGTCCGTGGCGCCGGTGTCGACCAGCATGTGCACGAAGTTTCCGTTGATCCTGACGTCGGCATAGAAATGCCCGTCGCGCTGGCGCTGAAGCTCGATTGCGCCGTCCTGGTTGGTGAACTGCGGCTCGTTTTGCGCCTTGAGCTCGGCCACGCGCTCCGATTCGTCGTCAAAGGCCTTTTGCGCGGCGTCAGGCTTGTGAGAGGCTGACGAATGCGTCCGCCCCAGCATGGCGCTGACGATCGCGAGGCCGATGACGATGGTGAAAAAGGTGCGCAACATGGAACGCACCCTAACCAACGGCCGGTAAACATTCCGTCTAACCGACGGCGTTGACGGTCCCGTAACCTTGATCCGCTACATCGACCGAGGTTTTGCGCAGGGGGAAGGTATGAACCGCCCGTCGTATCTATCGCCGGTCGTTCTGTTCGGCTTGCTTTCGGCCTGCGCCCCCAATGCGAAAGAGACCAAGGCGACGGTCGTCTACATCGACCGCGAATGCCAGATCATCACCACCAAATATGACGAGAATTTCAAGCCGACCGATCACGAGACCCGCACCGATTCCTGCAACTCGATCGCCGAGTGGGACAAGGTCAGGGAAAAACGGAACAAGGTCGTTGACGGAACCGCCGTCGTCCACGTCAGCTACATGGTCCCGCAAACCGGTCAGCCAGGCACCGGGGAGCTGAAGTTCGACGGCCGCGACGACGAATTCTACAACCTGAAGGCCGGCGACGACATCGCCATCCTAGTGAGCGACGCAGATCCTGCGAGGATTCAGAAAGCCTAGGCCGCGCCCTCGGTGAGCTTACGCTCCCATGCCAACGCGTCACCCACGATCTGATCGATCTCGGCATACGCCGGGCGCCAGGAAAGGGTGCTGAGCAACCGCTGATTGCCGGCGATGAGTTCGGGCGGGTCGCCTGCGCGCCGGCCTTCCATCACGCGCTTGATCGGCCGGTTCGTCAGCCGGTCGATCGCGTCCAGCACCTCCAGCACCGACAGGCCTCTGCCGTAACCGCAGTTCATGACCAGGTTTTCGCCCGGATGTTCGGCGAGCCACTCGAGGGCGGCGACGTGCGCAGCGGCGAGATCGCTGACATGGATATAATCGCGCACGCAGGTTCCGTCGGGCGTGTCATAGTCCGTCCCGAAGACGGCGACATGATCGCGCTTGCCGACCGCAGCCTCGCACGCGACCTTGATCAGGTGCGTTGACCCCTTCCCCATTTGGCCAGTGCGGCCCTTGGGATCTGCACCCGCGACGTTGAAGTAGCGGAGCGCGCCATAGTTGAAGGGATGGGCCGCAGACGCATCCTCGAGCATCCGCTCCGTCATCAGCTTGGAGGCACCGTACGGGTTGATCGGCAGCTTCCGATCTCCCTCCTCGACGGGCACTTTCTCGGCTTCTCCGTAAACGGCAGCCGTCGATGAAAAGAGGATGTGCTTCACACCTGCATCGACTGCGCTGCTGAGGAGGCTGTGCGACGCGAGCGTGTTGTTCGCGTAGTATTTAAGCGGCTGCTCGACCGATTCCGGCACCACGATCGAGCCAGCGAAATGCATGATCGCGC
>JAFBAM010000110.1 GCA_019247755.1 Sphingomonas sp. | reverse complement strand
CTACTACTAAGGCCTCTCGCAGAGCGTGAGGTTTCGTAGCCGACAGGGTCTCGTCTTATATAATGACTCTCACGATTCCGTCAAGAGTCTCAATAACTTAGCGGGAACTCTGTAAGTACTTGATAATGAGTCGTTTTTCGCCGCTAGCAAAGAATCTATTGAGCCCGAATGGTCGGCTTGGAAAGAGACGGTGTCTCGCCCTTACCGTGTGCGACCGCCCAACTAAATCTGTGGATTCATTGAACTTCTCACCTTGGAACATTCGCGAATCTGAGTGATTCTTGGCTCATGACGCTGATCGTCTTCCGCCATCTGCCCGCTGTCGCCGAGCTCGAGGAGCAGCTTCGCCTGCAATCCCGCGGCCTGCTCGCCGAGGATGAAGCGGAGGAGCTGCCGCACCTCATTGACGATGCGTCGCGCGAGCTGTTCGGGATCACCGCCAACGACACTTTCTACCCGGCGCTGCCGGAGGCGGTCCGCGCGCAATACGGCCGCGCCGAATGGGAGGCGCATTTCGAAACCCTGGGCCAATATGCGCGCGACCCGAATGCGCACTGGCGCGACTTCGGTCTTGACCTCTGCTGCGACGAAGGCCGTGCGCTCCATTGCCTCGACGTGTTCGGCCGCCAGCTGGTCTGCGCCCTCAACGACTTGCACCCGCAGGCAGTGCTGACCTTCGCCTTTTGCGAGATCGCCCGGGCCGCCTGACCGCGCTCAAACAAATTTGCTGTCCTACAGCGGCCGATCCGTGCTCCATGCTGGCGGGTGGCGGATGCAGCCCGCGAAGGTTACAAAGTGGAGGAAGTGGAGGGAGCCCCGTTTTCACTCAGTCCGTTCCACTTCGCTTCGTTCAGGGCGGGTAGCGAAACGAGCCGGTAGAGGGTCCCCACCCCAAGGAGTTTCGATCATGAAAGCCACCCAGGTCGCCCTCGCCGCCGCCTTGCTCACGACCAGCGGCGCCGCACTCGCCCAGAGCGCCACCGACGCGCGCTGCATCGTGCTCGCCACCGCCTTCGCCAACCAGTCGAAGGACGCGAACCAGCAGAAGCTCGCCGAGGACTCGCTCTATTTCTACCTCGGGCGGATCAGCGGCCAGCCGACCACGCCGCAGTTCAAGGCGGCGCTCGACGCGCAGTCCAAGACGCTTACCGACGCCAATGCCGGCACGTTGATGGGTGAATGCGTGAAAGCCGTTCAGGCCAAGGTGCAGCTGCTGCAGACCCTCGCTACCCCGCCGGCGCCGGCGACCAAGCCCCCCGCCAACCCGCAGGGGCGGTAAGCTTTTGCCCCTTTCCGCGCGCGCCGCATGGGCTATGAACATCGGCACAGCGGAAGAGGGGGGCTTCCATCAAGACTTCATCGCCCGGCGAGCTGACGCGTATCGTCCCAGGCCTCGCCCTGTGCGTCGCGATCGCGGGGGTTGCGTGGGGCCTGCAGAAGGCCGAGCTCGCCGCCTCGGGCCGTGCGTGGATCGAGGCTCTGGTGCTGGCGATCCTGGTCGGCGCGGCGGTCCGCACCGCCTGGACACCCGGCCCATCCTGGAAGCCGGGCATGGTCTTCAGCGCCAAGCTGCTGCTCGAGATCGCGGTGGTGCTGCTCGGCGCGTCGGTCAGCGCCGCGACCATCCTCTCCGCGGGTTGGGCGCTGCTGATTTCGATCGTGGGCATCGTCGCCGGCGCGATCCTGCTGAGCTTCACCATCGGCCGGTTGCTGGGCTTGGGCAAACGGCTCGCAATCCTCGTCGCCTGCGGCAATTCGATCTGCGGCAATAGCGCGATCGCCGCGGTCGCCCCAGTGATCGGCGCCAAGGAGGATGACGTCGCTTCCTCGATCGCCTTCACCGCGGTGCTCGGCGTGATCGTCGTCCTGCTGCTGCCGATCGTCGGCACGATCCTGCACATGGATCAGGTGGCCTACGGCGCGCTCGCCGGCCTCACCGTCTATGCGGTGCCGCAGGTCATCGCTGCCGCAGCGCCGCTGGGCGCGACGGCGGTACAGGTCGGCACTTTGGTCAAGCTCATCCGCGTGCTGATGCTCGGACCGGTCTGCGTCGTGCTGTCACTGCTCGCCCCCCGCCTCCGCGAGGAGAACGACGCAATTTCGAGCCCGAAGCCCGGACGGCCCCCGCTGCACCAGCTGGTCCCGTGGTTCATCATCGGCTTCCTGGTCATGGTCGCGCTCCGTTCGCTGAACCTCATTCCGATCGCCGCGCTCAAGCCAGCCGCCGTCGCGTCCACGGCGTTCATGATCATTTCGATGGCTGCGCTCGGCCTCGGCGTGGATATCCGCACCGTCTCGAAGGCCGGTGGCCGTGTGACGATGACCGTGATCCTGTCGCTCGTCGCGCTCGGTACGGTCAGCTTCCTGCTGGTCCGGCTGCTCGGCCTCTGACGCTCCGCCGTTCATCCGTCGAAAAGGCCGGCGCAGGCATCTATTATCCCGCGACGTGAACCCCGCGTCGCTGATAGGATACGAATCGACACGCGTAGGGGAACGACAGTGCCGAGGCTTCGCCGCCTATTGATGACTACGCTTGCACTGGCCTGCGCCGGCGCGGCGCCACCGGAGATCGGCAAGCCCCGCCCCGCTCCGCCCGGCCCTTCGACCATGCCGCCACTCACACCCGCGGTGATCGACAACACGCTCTCGATCGGCGGTGACGACGTCGCGGCGAGAAAGATCGAAAGCCGGATGACGGTCGAGGTGAAGGTGAACGGCCGCGGGCCCTATCACTTCGTGGTCGACAGCGGCGCCGACACCTCCGCGGTCGGCCTTGGCATCGCCCGCGACCTGCAATTGCCGCTCGGAACGCCGGTAATCCTCAACAACATGACCGACCGCAACGTCGTCGACCGGGTGAAAGTCTCGACGTTGAGCTTCGGCCCCAGCACTATCGGCGAGCTCGAGGTGCCGGCGCTGCACGAAGAGAATTTGGGCGGCGACGGCATGATCGGGATCGACGCCTTGGTCCGCCAGCGCCTGCTGATGGATTTCGAGAATCGGTCGATCAAGGTCGAGGATGCTGCCCGGGTGCCCGAGCAGCATTTCACCGACGAGATCGTGATTACGGCCAAGCTGCTGCATGGCCAGCTGATCCTGACTCAGGTCAAGGCAGCGGGGCTATCGCTCAACGCCGTGATCGATACCGGGTCGGAGATCACGATCGGCAACCTCGCTCTCCGCGACAAGCTGATCGCCCGCAACATGAATAAGGATTGGACGGTCGCGGCCACCGGCGTGACCGGCAAGACCGTCGACCTCCAGCTCGGCACAATCCGCGTCCTGAAGCTCGGGACGATCACGCTCGGCAATGTCCCCGTCGCGTTCGCCGACGTTCCGCCATTCCGGGTGTTCGGGCTGCAGGATCAGCCGGCGCTTCTGCTCGGCACCGACATTCTGGAAGCGTTCCGCAAGATTCAGCTCGACTTCGCGGCGCGCAAGGTGCGGTTTCAGCTCCGCCGCTGCGGCTCTGTCGCCGTCCCGATCAGCTCGTCCCCGACCTCGACCCTCACCCGGCTGTCGTCGAGTGGCGACAACAGCACCTGCGGAATCTAGCGGCTGGACGCGCTTTTTCGTCTAGCTGGCGGCCTGCGGCGTGATGCCGCCGTCCAGGCCTGGTTCGAAATCACCGATCCATCCCGGATCATCGTCCGGCCATGGTTCGAGCGAGTTCGCGCCAGCGGTGGCGATGTCCGCGAGCTGATTCACGACGGCTGCCCGACCGCCTGCGTCGGCGACGCCGCCTTCGCTTACGTCAATGCTTTCTCGGGCCACGCTGCGGTGGGCTTTTACAATGGCGCTGCGCTGCCCGACCCGGCCGGGCTCCTCCAAGGCAGCGGCAAGCGCATGCGGCACGTCAAGCTGAAACTAAACGAAGACATTGATGAGGATGCGCTGAGCACACTCATCGCGGATGCTTATGCCGACGTCCGACGGCGGATGACTCAGTCGTCGACGGCGTAACCGTCGCCGTAGAACTTGCTCGTGCTGCGAGTGTGGAAGGTGATCGCCTTGACCGGCTCATACTTGGGTTCGCCGAGTCCGGGCAGGACCTCCAGCACTTCATCCTCCCAGACGTAAACCGCCATCGGGAACGACACACGTGGTGAATTGAGATGCGAACGGTCGCTAGGCTTCCCGACCCGATGCGTCGTCGACGGGTACAGGTCGTTGCTGATGCGCTGCATGTAGTCGCCGGTGTTGATGATGATCGAGCCATGCGGCGCGCGCATTCGCACCCATTTGCCCGTCCGGTGATTCCACACCTGCAGCCCATCG
>JAFBAM010000091.1 GCA_019247755.1 Sphingomonas sp. | reverse complement strand
GCGTTTTGGAGTATCTGGATTCTGCTGCCGAAATCCCCGTACTTTAAATCGTGCACTGCGCCGATCGCTATTTCGGGAAGGTCCGGAAATTGCGACTTCGCTTCCACGAGATCAGTCTTTAGCTGTTTGAGCTTGCTCGCCTCGTCGCCCGTGTTTCGAGCGACATCCGCTATCGCGGAGTCCGCGAATAACAACCTACCCCAAGCCGGCTTGAACGACGGCGTTTGCGCGACGATCGATCGAAGCTGCGCGGCCACTTGATCATAATTTTCGAGGTCTTCATCGGCGAGGCTCGCGCAAGCCTCGAGGAATAACTTGAGCTGATCGCGTGAAACACCTTTCGCCTTACGGCTTTCCAGCACACAGCCAAGCACTCTACCTGCCGTCAGCGAAAGTTGTTGCCGCAGGTCCGGTTGTTGTCCGGCGGGGAACGTGAATTCTCGCGACCAAAGCAGCGCATTGCTCTTGCCATCGAGCAAGACGAGACTGCTCTGCGGCTTGTCGTCACTACCTGTGTCAGCAACCCGAAACAGCAGATCAGGTCGCGCCTCTTTGTCCACTGATTCAGTCAGTTGCCACTTGCCTGCGCCGACATTGGTGAGCTCGCCAAGTTTGACGAGCAGGCCAGCCGCCGCCGACTGTGACCGAGGAGATGCATCGGCGGCTGATACGGCAACGGTTGGCTGGCTCGACGAACCCTGATTCCAAGTATGGCCGATCAGCAGACCTATAACGACGAAGAACAAGCCTACGCCCAGGCCGATGAGCGCCCACATGTTGAGGGAAGGGCCGTGGCGGGGCTGAGCATTACGAGGGGCGGGAATACCCGGCTCTTTGGTCTGACGCTCGATCGCGGCGAGAATTTCATTGAGACGAGGAACCTTGCCCCGACCACCCCAGGTCCCGAGATTGATTGCCTGGAATTGCCGGAAGCCGAGCGGCGGCTGCGTTCCTTTGAGCGATAGAGGCACCAGCTGCCCTCGATCGCGGCCGGCCCCGGCTTCGTCCCTTACCCAGGCACTGTCGACCGAGGCAGGCGACCAGAGGACGAGGACGACGTCTGCGCCGTTCAATGCCTGTTCGATCTCCTTGGAGAATTGGGACCCGCCGCCGATGTGCCGGTCCCACCAGACGGAGTGGCCGGCCCTCTCGAGCGCCGCAGCGATGGGCTTCGCTTGCGCGCCATCGTCACGGCCGTAACTCAGGAACACACTGGCCATAGGCAGCCCCCTGCACCATCGATGCTGCCCGCAAACAGCGGTTGGAGCAAGCAAGGCAGTTGGCAACGCGGCGGCTCGGCCATAAAGGCGAGGCCGCCCTTGTTACATCTTGAGGACAGCCCACCCGAATGACCCGCCCGCGTTTCAACCGGATACTGCTCAAGCTCTCGGGCGAAGCGCTGATGGGCCAAGGCCAGTTCGGCATCGACCCGCTAGCGGTTGACGGGCTGGCCAGCGAAATTGCTGCGGCCAAGGCGCAGGGCCACGAACTTTGCCTCGTCGTCGGCGGTGGCAACATCTTCCGGGGCATGGCGGCGGCGGCGAAGGGCTTCGACCGCGCAACAGCCGATTACATGGGCATGCTGGCAACGGTCATGAACGCGTTGGCACTGCAGAACGCGCTGGAAAAACAGGGCGTCGAGACACGAGTTCTGTCCGCGATCCCGATGGCAAGCGTGTCCGAGCCTTATATCCGCCGTCGCGCCCTCAGGCACCTCGAGAAAGGTCGCATCGTCCTGTTCGCAGCTGGTACCGGAAATCCTTATTTCACCACGGACACCGCGGCCGCGCTGCGTGCCGCGGAAATGGGCTGCGATGCGCTCCTCAAAGGCACGAGCGTCGATGGCGTTTACACAGCCGATCCGAAGAAAGTGAGCGACGCAACGCGCTACGAGACCGTCACGTTCGGCCGTGTTCTCAGCGACGACCTCAAAGTGATGGACGCCGCAGCCGTCGCCCTTTGCCGCGACAACAATATTCCGATCGTCGTGTTCAACATCCGCCAGTCCGGTAACCTTGCCGAAGTGCTGGCCGGACGCGGAACGGCGACGGTCGTGCAGAACGGAGAGTAAGCATCATGACGACCACTGTCTCAACCACCGATCTCAAGCGCCGAATGCACGGTGCGGTCGAGGCCCTGAAGCATGACCTGGGCGGATTGCGGACCGGGCGCGCGTCGATCGCGCTCCTCGATCCGATCCATGTCGAAGTTTATGGCTCGAACATGCCGCTGAATCAGGTCGCAACCGTCTCCACGCCCGAGGCGCGGATGCTATCCGTACAGGTTTGGGATCGGTCGAACGTTCAGCCGGTCGAAAAGGCAATCCGCTCGGCGGGTCTCGGTCTTAACCCGATCACCGATGGCCAGGTCATTCGATTGCCGATTCCTGAGCTTACGGAGGAGCGCCGCAAGGAACTCGCCAAGCTCGTCGGCCAATATGCGGAGAAGGCGAAGGTCGCCGTTCGTAACGTCCGCCGTGACGGCATGGATCACCTGAAGGTCGACGAAAAGAAGCACGAGATCAGCGAGGACGAGCGCAAGCGGCTCGAGCATGAGGTTCAGAAGCTGACGGACGATACGATCAAGGAGATCGATGAGGCGGCAGCGGCCAAGGAAAAGGAAATCCTCGGCAAGTGACGCCGGCCGCCGCTCCCGCGGGAGCAAAGGGATTGGGCGCGGCTGGCAAGGTCCCGCGTCACGTCGCCATCATCATGGACGGCAATGGCCGCTGGGCACAGCAGCGCGGATTGCCACGTGCAGCCGGGCACAAGGCCGGGGCGGAAGCCGTCCGCCGCGCGCTCCAGGCCGCCGCCGACCAGGGTGTCGAGGTGCTGACGCTCTACGCTTTCTCTTCCGAAAACTGGCGGCGGAGTGACGAGGAGATCAGCGACCTAACTGCGTTGATGCGCTTCTACCTGGAACGCGAACTCAAGACGCTCGAGAAGGAGCGGGTAAAGCTCAAGCTCATCGGCGATCACTCGGCCTTCGGAGCCGAATTGGTCGAACGGCTGGACCGCGCCATCGAGCGAACCTCAAGCAATACACGCCTGACGCTAGTGATTGCGCTGAACTACGGGTCAAGAGCGGAAATCGCCAGTGCGGCGCGTAGGCTTGCCCAGAGGGCTGTCGACAGCGAAATCGAACCTGCCGCCATCGATGAAGCGGCGATTGCTGCTGAGCTGCAAACTAATGATTTGCCCGAGCTGGACCTGCTGATCCGCACATCTGGAGAGGTGCGACTGTCCAACTTCCTGCTCTGGCAGGCGGCTTATGCAGAACTGTTGTTTCTCGACGTCCTTTGGCCCGATTTCGATGAGGCGGCCTTTGCCGGCGCGCTCCAGACCTACGCCGCTCGCAACCGGCGTTTTGGCGGACGATGAACGAACTCGCCGTTCGAACGATCACCGGCGTCATCATGATCGTGGTCGCACTCATCGCGTCCTACGTCGGCGGCACCGTCTTTGCATGGGCGGTGGCCGCCGTCGCAACTTTGATGTTCTACGAATGGACTAGGATCACGAAGGGGTGGGGACCCGGTTGGTATGTGGCCGGCTTCATCTATGCGCTGCTTCCCGCTCTCGCCCTTCTATGGGTCCGTGAACGCGATGCGCACGGGCTGTATCTGCTCATCTGGATCTTCATCGTTACTTGGTCGACGGACATCGGCGCCTATTTCGCGGGCCGGACGTTCGGGAAGCGCAAGCTCGCCCCGACTATCAGCCCCAACAAGACCGTCGAAGGCCTGCTCGGTGGGATTGTCGCGGCGACGTTGTTCGGCGGCGCCTGGGCCCTCGAAACCGGACTTGGAACGGCCTTGATCGTGCTTGCCCCGGTCTTGGCGGTGGCGGCGCAGGCCGGCGATCTGTTCGAAAGCGGCATGAAGCGCAGAGCAGGGGTAAAAGACTCCGGAGCCTGGCTCCCCGGCCACGGCGGAGCGCTTGATCGGCTGGACGGACTGGTTCCAGTGGCTGTGCTCACCGCTGCCGCCCAGCTAATGGGACTGACGTGAGGACGATATCTATCCTCGGCGCTACCGGCTCGATCGGCAAGTCGACGCTCGAGCTCGTCGAGCGCAATTCAGGAGCCTTTTCGGTCACTTCGGTGACTGCGGCGACCAACGCTGAAGCGTTGGCAGACATAGCCCGTCGGACGAAGGCCAAGCTCGCGGTCGTCGCAGACGAAGGACGGCTGAGCGACCTGCAACAACGGCTCACCGGCTCGGATTGCCGCGCCGCAGCAGGTGAAGCAGCCTTGGTCGAGGCCGCGTCCGACGATTCCGAACTGGTGATTGCCGCGATTGTTGGCTGCGCAGGTCTGCGGCCTGTCATGGCAGCCGTCGAGGCGGGCAAGACCGTGGCGCTGGCAAACAAGGAAGCTCTGGTGACAGCGGGTGCGCTGATGATCGATGCTGCCCAAGCCAGCGGCGCGACCCTGCTACCCGTCGACAGCGAGCATAATGCTATTTTTCAGTGCCTCGCGGGCAACTGCAGAAAAGATGTCTCAAGAATCATTCTGACCGCCAGCGGAGGCCCGTTTCGTACCGCCTCGGCTGAGGCAATCGACGCTGCGACACCTGCCCAGGCGGTGGCCCATCCCAAATGGTCGATGGGCGCAAAGATATCCGTCGATTCAGCTACCCTGATGAACAAGGGCCTGGAGTTGATCGAGGCGCATTACCTGTTCGGCTTACCGTCCAGCCAACTCGACGTGGTCATTCATCCGCAGTCCGTAGTCCATTCGATGGTCGAATTCGTCGACGGCTCGGTGCTTGCGCAGCTCGGTAGCCCGGACATGCGCATTCCGATCGCTTATGCCCTCGCGTGGCCCGAGCGCATGGCGACGCCTGCCGAACGGCTCGATCTTGCCACGATCGGCCAGCTCGAGTTTGCAGCTCCCGACCTGAAGCGCTTCCCAGCGCTCCGACTGGCGCGCGAGGCTCTCGAAACTGGCGGCGCCGCGCCGATCGTTTTGAATGCCGCCAATGAAGTTGCGGTCGCCAGCTTCCTTGCCGGACAGATTCGCTTCCCCGACATCGCGCGGCTGGTCGACGAGGCGTTAAGCGATGCGAAATTCGACATTCCGCATTCTATCGGCGATGTGCTTGAGATTGACCGAGTGACGCGGGACCAAACCTGCGGCATGATGAAGACAAGCTGCTCCTAGACGATGCTCCCCAATCCGCCCCTCTGGATGACCCTGCTTGCATTCGTTTGCATGCTGGGGCCGCTCGTCTTCTTTCACGAGCTCGGCCACTATCTGGTGGCACGCGCCTTCCGTATCCCAGCCGAGACCTTTTCGATCGGATTCGGGCGAGAAATCATCGGCTGGACCGACCGGCAAGGAACGCGGTGGAAAGTCGCATGGCTTCCCCTCGGCGGGTACGTCAAGTTCATCGGCGATATGAACGCTGTGAGCGAGCCCGGCGATCTTGACCACATCCCCGTGCATTTGCGTGATCGCGCCTTCCAGCTGAGGCCCGTTTGGCAGCGCTTCCTCGTCGTCCTCGCTGGTCCTCTCGCGAATTTTCTACTGGCGATCCTGATTTTCGCCAGCTTCATCGCCGCTGTCGGCATGCCGCAAACCAACAACGCTGTCGTTCAGGTGCAGCGGGGAAGTCCGGCGGAGGTCGCCGGGATGCTTCCCGGGGACCGCGTTCTGTCGATCGCTGATCGCAACACCCCGACTTTCGAAGACGTCGCGAGTATTGTCATTCTTCGCCCCGGCGAGAAGACGACAGCTACCGTCAACAGAAGTGGGCAGGTGTTGCGTCTTCCACTGACGATCGGCGCAGCCATGGAGCGCGACAGATTTGGACAGACGTTCCGGATTGGCCGCATAGGGATACTGGGTGGGCAACGAACCTATGTGAAAGTCCCAGCCTTCCAGTTGCTACCGGCGGCGACGGTATCGACGCTGAAGGTCACGCAGGGGATGATCGACGGCCTCTGGCAGATCATCAGCGGCCGCCGCGGCACTGAGGATCTCGGCGGCCCGATCCGGATCGCACAGATCGCCGGACAACAAGCATCGCTCGGCGCATTGGCCTTCGTTCAGTTGCTAGCGCTGTTTTCAATTAATCTCGGATTCATCAACCTCTTGCCAGTCCCGATGATGGATGGAGGGCATCTCTTCTTCTATGCGGTGGAAGCAATCAGGCGTCGCCCGCTCAGTGCTCGCGCACTTGAGTGGGCCTTCCGTGGTGGTTTCGCGTTCGTCCTCGCGCTGATGATCTTCCTGACGATGAATGATTTGGGCTCGCTTGGCCTCTGGGACCGGCTACAGCGCTTGATTGGCTAGAAGGCTTGGGGCAGGGCAGTAATCGGGGCTTTGCGGCGAAGCGCGCCGTTGCACCATTGGCACACAAGGCGGGGACGCGTGATTTCAAAGTCAAAGAGCTTTAGCCGACGTACCGGCAGTCTGCTTCTGGTGGGAACCGTGCTTGGCGGGTCCGCCGCGCCACTGCTCGCTCAGAATGCGCCGGCGCCGCAGCCAGCACCAGCGGTTCCTGCAGCCACTCAACCGCAGGCTGCGCCCACACCGCCACCTCCGCCGGCTGAGCGTGTGATCCGCTCGATCGCCGTCAGAGGCAATCAGCGGCTCGAGCCCGAAACCATCCGTGCCTACGCCAACCTGTCTCCAGGGCAGACTTACACGGCAGGTACGCTCGATCAGGCCCTGAAGGACCTTTATGCGACCCAATTGTTCGCGGATGTCACCATTAATGGTGGCGACACGGGCAACCTCGTTATCGCGGTGCGCGAAAACCCCGTCATCAACCGCATCATCCTTGAGGGCAACAAGCGCCTCAAGGACGACAAGATCACGCCGGAGATTAAGCTTGCGCCGCGCCAGATCTTCACGCGCAGCGCGGTCCGGTCGGACGTCGATCGGATCCTCGAGCTGTATCGCCGCCAGGGCCGTTTTGCCGCGCGCGTCGATCCGAAGATCGTTCAGCTCGACCAGAATCGCGTCGATGTGGTGTTTGAGATCTACGAGGGCGATCTCGCCAAAGTTCGCGCCATCAACATCCTCGGCAACACGCATTACGACGACGGA
>JAFBAM010000034.1 GCA_019247755.1 Sphingomonas sp. | reverse complement strand
CGAGAAGGGCCCGCCGAAGCGGGCCCTTCATTATTCGGTAGCCGGAGCTTCTTCGCCGCTCGCCTTCTTCTTGGCGGCGGCTTTGGGCTTGGCCTTCGACTTCGACGGCTTGGGTGCCGCGGGCACGATCTCGAACGCCGGGGCATTGTCCTTGATACGGACCTTGACCTCGCCGCCGTTGACCAGCTTGCCGAACAGCAGTTCCTCGGCGAGCGGCTGCTTGATCTTCTCCTGGACCAGGCGAGCCATCGGCCGCGCGCCGTACAGCTTGTCGTAGCCGCGATCGACCAGCCACTGACGCGCTTCGTCGTCGAGCTCGATGTGGACGTTGCGGTCGGCAAGCTGCAGCTCCAGCTGCAGGATGAACTTGTCGACGACGCGTGAGACGACGGCCGGCGGCAGGTAACTGAACGGGACGATCGCATCCAAACGGTTGCGGAACTCCGGTGTGAACATCTTCTTGACCGCGTCTTCCTGCGCGTCCTCACGCGTCGCCGCGCCAAAGCCGATGCTCTCACGCGCCATATCGGCCGCGCCGGCATTGGTGGTCATGATCAGGATGCAGTTGCGGAAATCGACGGTCTTGCCGTGATGGTCCGTGAGCTTGCCGTGGTCCATGACCTGCAACAGGATGTTGAACAGGTCGGGGTGCGCCTTCTCGATCTCGTCGAGCAGCAGAACGCTGTGCGGATGCTGGTCGACCGCGTCGGTGAGCAGGCCGCCTTGGTCGTAGCCGACATAACCTGGAGGCGCGCCGATCAGGCGGCTGACCGCGTGGCGCTCCATATATTCGGACATGTCGAACCGCTGCAGCGGGATGCCCATGATCGAGGCGAGCTGGCGCGCGACCTCGGTCTTGCCGACGCCCGTCGGGCCGCTGAACAGATAGTTGCCGATCGGCTTGTCGGGGTCGCGCAGGCCGGCGCGGCTGAGCTTGATCGCCGAGGCGAGCTTCTCGATCGCCAGGTCCTGGCCGAAAACGACCCGCTTCAGGTCGGCCTCGAGATGCTCGAGCACCTGCTTGTCGTCGGCGCTGACCGACTTCGGCGGGATGCGCGCCATGGTCGCGACCACCGCCTCGATTTCCTTCGGCGTAATGATTTTCTTGCGGCGGCTCGGTGGCACCAGCATCTGCATCGCGCCGACTTCGTCGATCACGTCGATCGCCTTGTCCGGCAGTTTCCGGTCGTGGATGTAGCGCGCCGACAGCTCGACCGCCGACTTGATCGCGTCAGCCGTATATTTGACGTTGTGGTGGCCCTCAAAGGAAGAGCGCAGCCCGGCGATGATCTTGATCGTATCCTCGATCGTCGGCTCGTTGACGTCGATCTTTTGGAACCGGCGCAACAGCGCGCGATCCTTCTCGAAGTGGTTGCGGAATTCCTTGTAGGTCGTCGAACCGATGCAGCGGATCGCGCCCGACGAAAGCGCCGGCTTCAGCAGGTTCGACGCGTCCATTGCGCCGCCTGAAGTGGCGCCCGCGCCGATGACCGTGTGGATCTCGTCGATGAAGAGGATAGCGTTCGGCATCTTCTCGAGCTCGGAGACGACCGATTTCAGCCGCTCCTCGAAGTCACCGCGGTAACGCGTGCCCGCCAGGAGCGCGCCCATGTCGAGCGCGTAGATGGTCGCGCCCTTCAGCACTTCAGGGACGTCCCCCTCGACGATCTTGCGCGCGAGGCCCTCGGCAATCGCGGTTTTGCCGACGCCAGGATCGCCGACGTAGAGCGGGTTGTTCTTCGACCGGCGGCAGAGGATCTGCACCGTCCGGTCGACTTCGGGCATGCGGCCGATCAGGGGGTCAACCTTGCCGGCCTTCGCTTTCTCGTTGAGGTCAACGGTGAATTGCTTGAGCGCGGACTCCTTCTTGCCGCCCTCCTTTTCGCCGCCCTTTTCCTCGGTGCCTTCGGGCGCACGGGTCTCGGCGGGTGTCTCGCCCTTGCCGACGCCGTGGCTGATGTAGGTCACGGCATCGAGGCGGCTCATGTCCTGCTGCTGCAGGAAATAGACGGCGTAGCTCTCGCGCTCGGAAAATAGCGCGACGAGGACGTTTGCGCCGGTCACTTCATCGCGGCCCGACGACTGGACGTGGAGGATCGCGCGCTGGACCACCCGCTGGAAGCCGCTGGTCGGCGTCGGGTCGGTCGCACTGTCGGCGACAAGCGCTCCGAGCTCATTGTCGAGATACTGCTTCACCGATGAGCGAAGGTCATCGCGGCTAACCCCGCAGGCGGTCATCACCTTGGAAGCATGCTCGTCGTCGATCAGCGCAATCAGAAGATGTTCGAGGGTCGCATACTCGTGCCGGCGCCGGCTGGCTTCGCCCAAGGCGTTGTGGAGGGTTTGTTCGAGTTCGCGAGCGAAACTGGGCATTGATCCGGTTACTCCTCGTCCGCCGTTGATGGGCGAACATGGTTAACAATGTCATACGCACATCCGCCCCGATCAAGGGCGGCCGATCGTCTTTTCAACAGATTATCGCCGGCAAAACTGTTCGGTGGCTGAACGGCCACCGGTTTCACGGCTTCTTGAACAGCTCTTCGGCGGCGGACCGGTGCGACTGGGCGCGCGCCATGTGCGCTTCGACGCGCGCGATCTCGGCCTTGAGCGTCTCGATGCGCTCCTTCAGCTCCTCGATCGACATCGGGTCGAGGTCCTGCCTGCCGAGTTCGACCAAGGGGTCGCCCGGCTTGCTGGGGAAGAGATCTTCCAGGTCCACGGCCGGAATCGTTGACCCATCATGCCCTCAAGTCAATAAGCCGCTGCATGGCGGACCTTCCCTCCTCGATGCAGGCGGTTGTGGCCGACGGCGTCGGCGGAATCTCGCTGGTCGAGCGGCCTGTCCCGGTGCCGGGCGCGGGCGAGGTGCTGGTGAAGGTATCGGCGGCTGGCGTGAACCGCCCCGACGTCCTGCAGCGCAAGGGCCTTTATCCGCCGCCTCCGGGCGCGCCGGACGTGCTTGGGCTGGAGATCGCAGGTGAAGTTGTCTCCGCAGGCGAAGGCGCCGCCCAATTGGTCGGGAAGAAGGTCTGCGCGCTGGTGACCGGCGGCGGCTACGCCGAATATTGCGTGGCACCCGCAGGGACCTGCCTGACCGTGCCTGACCCTCTGTCGCTGGTCGAGGCGGCGGCGATGCCGGAGACTTTGTTCACCGTCTGGGTGAACCTGTTCGAGCGAGGCTTTGCAGCCGACGGCGACTGGGTGCTCGTCCATGGTGGAACCAGCGGCATCGGCACCATGGCCATCGCGCTGGCCAAGCTGTTCAACCTCAAGATCATCGTCACCTGCGGCACCGACGGGAAGTGCGCGCGCGCCCTCGAGCTCGGGGCGGATGCCGCGATCAACTACCGCGAGCAGGACTTCGTCGAGGAGGTGCACCGCGTCACCAACCGCGTCGGCGTCAACGTCATCATCGACATGGTCGGCGGCGATTATCTGCCGCGGAATCTCACATGCCTCGCCGAGGAGGGCCGGCACGTGTCGATCGCCGTGCAGCGCGGAGCCAGCGCCGAAATCCGCATCTTCGACATCATGCGGCGGCGGCTGACGCTGACCGGCTCAACCCTCCGGCCGCGCTCGATCGACTTCAAGGCGATGGTCGCCGACGAGATCGAAAAGACAGTCTGGCCATTCGTGCAGGGCGGCAGGCTAAGGCCGATCGTCGACTCGACGTTCCCGCTGGCCGAGGCCAATGCCGCGCACGAGCGGATGGAATCAGGCGAGCATGTCGGTAAGATCGTGATCGAGGTTTGCGACTGACGATCGCGAATGGGGGAATGTGCCGATGAGCGAACGGCTGTTGCTTCACGAATATGCCGAGTCCGGCAATTGCTACAAAGTCCGGCTGACCGCGGCGTTGACCGGAGTGCGCATCGACCGGCAGGAATATGACATCATGAAGGGGGAGACGCGCACTCCCTATTTCCTTGAGAATGTCAGTGCCAACGGCCGGATACCGGTGCTTCAGGCCGGCGACCGCTTCATCCCCGAGAGCAATGCCGCCTGTTATTTCGTCGCCGAGGGCTCACACCTTATACCCACCGACCCGTTCGACCATGCCGACATGCTGCACTGGATGTTCTGGGAGCAGTATAATCACGAACCCAACATCGCGACGCTGCGCTTCTGGATGAAATGGCTCGGACCGGACAATCTCACCGATCTCCAGCGGCTTCAGATGCCCGCCAAGCGGCAGGCCGGAAATGCCGCGCTAAGGCTCATGGACGATCATCTGAAGGGCCGCGAATGGTTCATCGGCGACGAAGTGAGCCTCGCTGACGTCTGCCTGTTCGCCTACACCCACGTTGCCGGCGACGCTCAGTTCGACCTCAAGCGCTATCCGCAGGTCGTCGAGTGGATCGAGCGCATCAAGGGTCACCCTCACTTCCTTTCGATGGAAGCGTAAAGCGCCTTGCCCCGGCGGCGGCCGGGGGTTACATCGCGCGCCATGCCGGCCGCTCCGTGAAGGGGCGGCCCTATTTGTTTCAATTTCGCTGTTTTCCGGGAGAAACCCAGTGGCCCAGCCCCTGATGCCCCATGCGACCGCCGCCTGGCTGGTCGACAATACATCGCTCACGTTCGAGCAGATTGCCGAGTTTTGCGGTCTTCACATCCTCGAGGTGCAGGCGATCGCCGACGACACCGCCGCAACCAAGCTGACCGGCCGCGACCCGATCCGCGCCGGCGAGTTGACCCATGAGGAGATCGAGAAGGGCCAGGGCGACCCCGACTACTCGCTCCAGATGTGGAAGGCGCCGGAGGCCGTGCGCCGCACGAAAGGTCCGCGCTATACGCCGGTCTCGAAGCGCCAGGACAAGCCGGATGGCATCGCCTGGATCATCAAGAACCACCCCGAGGTCAGCGACGGCCAGATCGGCAAGCTGATCGGTACGACTCGCACGACCATCGCGGCGATCCGCGAGCGCACCCACTGGAACATGGCGAACATCACGCCGAAGGACCCGGTTACGCTCGGCCTGACGACCCAGCGCGAGCTTGACGCCGCTGTCGCCAAGGCGGCGAAGGCCGCCGGCATCCAGGCGCCGACCGACACCCGCCTCGACAGCGACCGCGAGGCGCTGATCGAGCAGCTGCGCCATGAGCGCGAGCAGCACGCGCGCGATGCTGAGGCGGCCCTCGCCGAAGCCGGCGACGAGGCGCTGCGCGACGAAGTTGTGCCGGGCATCCGCGACCCGTTCAAGAATACGCCGGTCGAATAGCCGTTCGCTTGATTTGAACTGCGCCGGGGACCAGAAGTCCTGCCATGGCAAGTGTAGAGACTGACGTCAGCCAGCTGAGCTTCGAAGCCGCGCTTCAACGGCTCGAGGAAATCGTGCGCACGCTCGAGAAGGGCGAGGCGCCGCTCGACCGGTCGATTGAGCTCTACCAGGAAGGCGATCGGCTGAAACGGCATTGCGAGGCGCGTCTCAAGGACGCTCAGGTGCGGATCGAACAGATTGCCTTTGGCAGCGACGGCAAGCCGGCGGGGCTCAAACCGTTCGATGCCGGTTGAGACCGTCGATCGGCTCGCGCAGGAGCTAAGCGCGGAGAGCGCGAGCGTCCGCGCCGATGTCGATGCTTTCTTTGCCGAATTGCTGGCGCCGACGGGCGACAGCCGCGATCGGCTTTACGAAGCGATGCGCCATGCGGCGATCGGAGGCGGCAAAAGACTGCGGCCGCTTCTCACAGTCGCTGCGTCGCGCCTGTTCGCGATCGATCGCGGACGCGCCCTCCGAGTCGGCTGCGCGATCGAGGCGATCCACGTCTATTCGCTGATCCATGACGATCTGCCGTGCATGGACGATGCCGACCTCAGGCGAGGCAAGACTACGGTTCACAAGGCATTCGGCGAGGCAGCGGCGGTGCTTGCCGGTGACAGCCTCCACGCCCTGGCGTTCGACATTCTGGCCGACGCCGCAACGCATCAGGACCCCTGGGTCCGGTCCGATCTCGTGCTCGAGCTGGCGCGCGCGGCAGGTCCCGCGGGAATGGCAGGGGGTCAGATGATGGATCTTGCAGCGGAAGGTCAGCAACTCGACCTCCCGGCGATTACGCGGCTGCAGCAGCTCAAGACGGGCGCATTGATCGAATATGCGATCGAGGCAGCCTGCATCATGAACAAGATGCCGGCCGAGGCGCGAACGCCCTATCGCGGCTACGCCCGCAACATCGGTCTTGCCTTCCAGATCGCCGATGACCTCATCGACCATAGTGGCGACGAGGCAGCGGCGGGCAAGCCGACGGGACGCGACGCGAACGCCGGCAAGGCGACCTTCGTCTCGCTGCTAGGGGAGGAGAGGGCGCGGCAGCAGGCGGGCTTCCTCGTCAACCAGGCGATCGAGCATTTGTCGGGACATGGCCGCGAAGCGGACTTGTTGCGCGCCATCGCCCGTTTCGCGATTGAGCGGGATCACTAAGGGGGCCGGGCATGAAAATCGCAGTCTATCCGGGCACGTTCGACCCGATCACGCTTGGGCATCTCGATATCATTCGGCGCGGCGCGCACCTGGTCGACAAGCTGGTGGTGGGGGTTACGACCAATCCGTCAAAAGAGCCGATGTTTTCGGTCGAAGAACGGATGGCGATGGTACGCCGCGAGGTGGAGGACATCCCCGGCAAGATCGAAGTGGTGGAGTTCGGATCGCTGCTCATGGACTTCGCGGAGCAACAGGGAGCGACTGCGATCCTGCGGGGCCTGCGCGCCGTCGCCGACTTCGAATATGAGTTTCAGATGGCCGGCATGAACCAGAAGTTGAACGACGATATCGAGACCGTCTTCCTGATGGCCGATGTCTCGCTGCAGCCGATCGCGTCGAAGTTGGTGAAGGAAATCGCGCGCTTCGGCGGCTCGATCGACAAATTCGTCACGCCGGCCGTCGCAGACGACGTTCGGCGCCATCTGAATGGCGGTTCACGCTGAGGAAAGCGGCGTTCCGCCAGGGGACACGCCATCGGTTCTGGGAGGGATAAGTTGAAGCAAGCACTGTTCGCGTTGCCGCTGGCCTTTGCGCTTGTGGCCGCCAAGCCGGCTCCGGTACCGCCGCCGATGCCGAGCATCGTGGCGCCGGCAGAGATCGCGGCGATTAAGGCTAACCACCTGTTCCTCGAACTTTCGACTGGCGGCACCGTCGAGATCGTGCTCCGACCAGACCTCGCACCGCATCACATCGAACGCATCCAGACTCTGGTACGTCGTGGCTTCTACAACGGGCTGATTTTCCACCGGGTCATCCCAGGCTTCATGGCGCAGGGCGGCGATCCGAAGGGTACCGGCGAAGGCGGTTCCGAGCTGCCGGACCTCAAGGCCGAATTCACGGCGGTTCCGTTCCTTCGCGGAACGGTGGGCGCTGCGCGGGCCGACAATCGGGATTCGGCGAACAGCCAGTTCTTCATCATGTTCGCGCCGAAGCCCGACCTCGACAACGATTATACGGTGATGGGCCGCGTCGTTGCGGGCATGGATGCGGTCGATGCGATCGCGCCGGGCGAGCCGCCCGAGCAGCCGACCAAGATCGTTCGGGCGTATCTCGGTGACTCCGGCACGGCTTCCGCTGCCGCGAAGTAAGGCTATGGCGGCGCGATGCGCGTCGACCTCTTCGACTTCGATCTACCGCAGGACCGGATTGCGCTGAGGCCGGCGCGGCCGCGTGACAGCGCGCGGCTGCTGCTGGTCGACGGCGCCGACATTTCCGATCATCAGGTGCTCGATCTGCCGAGCTTGCTGCGGTCCGGCGACGTTCTTGTCTTCAACGACACCAAGGTCATCCCGGCGCAGCTCGAAGGGAGTCGCGGCGACGCGACGATCGGCGCGACGCTACACAAGCGCCAGGGGCCGCGCGAATGGCAGGCCTTTCTCCGCAATGCGAAGCGCGCCAGGGTCGGTGACAGCATTGACTTCGGAGCGGATGTCCACGCGTCGGTTGTCGAGAAGGCCGAGGACGGTTCGGCGCTGCTGCATTTTCATGGCGAAGAACCCGTGGAGGTCATGCTCGAGCGGGCAGGGCGGATGCCGCTTCCCCCTTATATCGCTTCCAAGCGGCCGGCGGATGCGGAGGACCGTTCCGATTATCAGACGATGTTCGCGCGGGAGGAGGGGGCAGTCGCGGCTCCCACGGCAGCCCTCCATTTCACACCGCGCCTTCTCGAAGCATTGGAGAGGCAAGGCATCGGGCGAGAGACGTTGACGCTCCACGTCGGCGCCGGAACCTTCCTTCCGGTGAAGGCGGAGGACACGACCGCTCACAAGATGCATGCAGAATGGGGCCGCATCGACGAGGCAACCGCCGAGCGGCTCAACGCGGTCCGCGCATCGGGGGGTCGACTGATCGCGGTCGGGACCACCAGTTTGCGGCTGCTCGAAAGCGCTGCGCGTGACGACGGCCGCATTCGCCCGTTCGAAGGGGACACCGCTATTTTCATCACCCCCGGCTATCGTTTCAAGGCGATCGACGGGCTGATCACCAACTTCCACCTGCCACGCTCGACGTTGTTCATGCTGGTCAGCGCACTAATGGGCCTCGACGTCATGAAGTCGGCCTACGCCCACGCGATCGAGGCAGGCTACCGCTTCTACTCTTATGGCGATGCCAGCCTGTTGCTGCCAAGGCGCGGCGGATGAGCCGCTTTTCCTTCAACATCTCGGCGACTGATGGTGCCGCGCGCACCGGCGTCATCGCCATGCAGCGGGGCGAAATCAGGACGCCGGCTTTCATGCCCGTTGGCACCGCGGCCACGGTGAAGGCGATGCGGCCCGAGGAGGTTCGGGCGAGCGGCGCGGACATCATCCTCGGCAATACCTACCATTTGATGCTCCGGCCCGGGGCGGAGCGGGTCGCGAAGCTCGGCGGGTTGCACACGTTCATGGGCTGGGAGCGGCCGATCCTGACTGACAGCGGCGGCTACCAGGTGATGAGTCTCTCGGAACTAGCGAAAGTCACGGAAGAGGGCGTATCCTTCGCGAGCCACCTCGACGGTTCCCGGCACATGCTGTCGCCCGAACGCTCGATCGAGGTGCAGCGTCTGCTCGACAGCGACATCATCATGCAGTTCGACCAGCTGGTGCCGACGACGTCGACACCGCAGGTCCAGCAAGACGCGATGGATCGCTCGATCCGCTGGGCGAAGCGCAGCCGCGATGAATTCGATCGCGGCGGCGAACATGCCGAGCGCGCAGCCATCTTCGGCATCCAGCAGGGCGCGCTGGACGAGAAGTTGCGCAAGGAATCAGCCGATGCGCTGATCGACATCGGCTTCGACGGGTACGCGGTTGGCGGGCTGGCCGTCGGCGAGGGGCAGGAAGCGATGCTCGGATGCCTCGACTTCGCGGTCGAAATGCTGCCTGGGGACAAGCCGCGGTATCTCATGGGAGTCGGCAAGCCGGACGACATCGTCGAGGCTGTCGTTCGCGGGATCGATATGTTCGATTGCGTGCTGCCTACGCGGTCGGGCCGAACAGGACAGGCTTTCACCGCCGATGGGCCCATCAACCTCCGCAACGCGCGGTTCGCCGAAGACCAGGAACCGATCGAGCCGGGCTGTCCGTGCCCTGCCTGCACGACCTTCAGCCGCGCCTACGTCCATCACCTGGTCAAATCGGGGGAGATCCTCGGCGGGATGCTGATGACCCAGCACAACCTCTGGTTCTACCAGCGGATGATGCAGGGCCTGCGCGACGCGATTACCGGGCAGGCCCTGAAGTCATTCGCGAGCGAATTCCTCAGCCGATACCGCCGAAGCTAGATCGCGTCGTCCTTGACCGCTTCGGCCTGGTCGGGAGCAAGGCCTTTTATCTTGTCCTCTGTCCGAAGCGCGAAGTCGGAGGCGTCGTGGCGCTCGTGCAGTTGCTCGCTCTCATCGCCGGAGAGCTTGTTGACGATGCGCCCGCGTTTCACCGCCGGCCGGGCATCGATCTGCTTCGCCCAGCGGTTGAGATGCTCATATTCGTGCGTGGCGAGGAATTCGTCCGCGCCCGGATAGGAGCGGCCTAGCGCGACACCGCCGTACCAGGGCCAAATAGCAATGTCCGCGATCGAGTAATCAGAGCCGGCGATGAATTCGTGATCCGCGAGACGGCGGTTCAGCACGTCGAACTGCCGCTTCGCTTCCATCGAGTAGCGGTTGATCGGATATTCGAACTTCTCTGGGGCGTAGGCGAAGAAATGCCCAAAGCCGCCGCCCAGGAACGGCGCGCTGCCCATTTGCCAGAACAGCCATGACAGGGTCTCGGCGCGAGCCGCGCCCGAGGTCGGCAGGAATTCGCCGAATTTCTCCGCGAGGTGGACGAGGATGGCACCGGACTCGAAGATGCGGATCGGCTCCGGTCCGCTGCGATCCACCAGGGCCGGGATCTTGCTGTTCGGATTTACGTCGACAAAGCCGCTGCCGAACTGGTCGCCGTCGCCGATCCTGATCGGCCATGCATCATATTCGGCGTCCTTTCGCCCCTTCGCGAGCAGCTCCTCGAACATGATCGAGACCTTCTGCCCGTTGGGCGTCGCGAGCGAATAAAGCTGGAAAGGATGCTTGCCGACCGGAAGCTCCTGGTCGTGGGTCGGGCCGGCGATCGGACGGTTGATGCTGGCGAACTGGCCGCCGCTCGGCTGTTCCCACGTCCAGACCTTCGGAAGAACGTAATCCGTCATTTCGGTTCCTTCGCTTGCACAGCCGATGCGCGAGCTAGGAACGGACGCCGGCGCTTTCCAGTGTCAGCGATGTGCCTGCTTAGCCCGCGCTGTGGGAAAGGAAACTCGGCATCGGCCCATTCCACTCGCCGTCGATATCTTCGACGACTGTCGAGCGCTCCGGCTTCGGTTGAGGTTCCGATCTGGCTGCTGCCTTGGTCGTCTTGGGCTTCTGTTCGCGCTTCTGGGTTTCAGTGTCCGGCTCTCCAGCTTTCGCGGCTTTGCCGGCGCGCGCGATCTTCTGTCCGGTCAACTTCTCGATCCGGTCGACGAGTTCCCCCTCTGCCCTGGTCGCAAGCGTGGTCGCGATGCCGGTAGCCCCCGCGCGGCCGGTACGGCCGATGCGGTGAACATAATCGTCCGGCTGCCACGGCACGTCGAAGTTAAAGACATGGCTGACGCCTTTGACGTCGAGGCCACGGGCGGCGACGTCGGACGCAACGAGGATATTGATGTCGCCGCTCTTGAAGCGTTCGAACTCCGCGATCCGCTGCGCCTGGTCCATGTCACCCTGGATCTGGCCCGCGGCGAAGTGCGCGCGGCGCAGGCTTGATGCGAGTTCACGCACCGTGGTCTTGCGGTTGCAGAAAATTATCGCGGTCTTGACGTCCTCGGCGCGCAGTAGATCCTTCAGCGCGTCCTTCTTCTTGTCGGCGCTGACCTCGACCAGACGTTGTTCGATGTTGACGTTGGCCGTCGCCGGGCGCGCGACTTCGACGCGTTTGGGGTCGTTCAAGAACTTCGCCGCCAGCTTCTGGATCGGCGGCGGCATGGTCGCCGAGAAGAGCAAGGTCTGGCGCGACTTCGGGAGCTTCGAGCAGATCTCCTCGATGTCGGGAATGAAGCCCATGTCGAGCATGCGGTCGGCTTCGTCGATGACCAGCAGGTTGCAGTCGTTGAGCATGATCTTGCCGCGACTGAACAGGTCCATCAGCCGGCCCGGCGTCGCGATCAGGACGTCGACGCCCTTTTCGAGCGCCTTGACCTGGTCGCCCATCTGAACGCCGCCCATCAGCAGCGCCATCGAGAGCGGATGATATTTGCCGTACTTCTCGAAGTTCTCGGCGACCTGCATCGCCAGTTCGCGCGTCGGCTCGAGGATCAGCGAGCGCGGCATTCGCGCGCGGCTCCGGCCCTCGTGCAGGATGTCGATCATCGGCAGAACGAATCCAGCCGTTTTGCCGGTACCGGTCTGCGCGATGCCGATCAGGTCCTTGCCCATGAGGACCGACGGGATGGCGGCGCGCTGGATCGGCGTCGGCTCGTTGTAGCCGCTGTCATCGACGGCGCGGAGCAGTTCATCAGAAAGGCCGAGATCGGCAAAAGTCATTCAAGTTCCGGAAGATAGAGTGGGCCGCGGCTTGTCATGCCATGCGGCGAACGCGCGAAGCGCGGCTATGCCGCAGCTGATGCGCTTGTCAAGGAATGTGGGGAATTGAAGCCGATTTCGCAACCGCGGCGGCTTACGGATTTGTCATGTGATGCATTGCCGCGTGATAAGGTCGACAAACGAACATGTGCGCCGACGATGCGCCCATGTGGGAGAGATGCATGAGCAAGAAGATCCTCGTGGTCGAGGACGATGAAACGACCGCGGACTACATTGCTGGCGGCCTCGAGGAGAAAGGCTTTATCGTTGATCGCGCGACGGACGGCCGCGATGGCCTGTTTCACGCGACCGACAGCCAATATTCGGCCATCGTGCTCGACCGGATGTTGCCGGGGATGGACGGTCTGTCCGTACTGAGCGCCATCCGCGCTGCCGGAATCGATACGCCGGTCATCGTACTGTCCGCACTCGGTTCCACCGACGAGCGGGTGAAGGGGCTGAAGGCGGGCTCGGACGACTATCTGCCAAAGCCTTTCGCTTTCTCCGAGCTCCTGGCGAGGATCGAAGCGCTGCAGCGTCGAGGGGGCACGTCGGCGGAACCCGTCGAGACCAGTCTCGGCTGCGCCGATCTCACGATGGACCTGCTGAAACGGCGCGTCGAGCGGGCCGGGAAGCGCGTCGACCTTCAGCCGCGCGAGTTCAGGCTGCTTGAGGTGCTGCTCCGTCATCAAGGACAGGTCGTGACCCGCACGATGATGCTCGAAGAAGTCTGGGATTATCATTTCGACCCCGGCACCAACGTCATCGACGTCCACATCAGCCGCCTGCGGAAGAAGATCGACGAGGGGTCGGATCGCCCGCTTCTGCATACGGTGCGTGGCGTCGGTTATATGTTGAGCGACCAGGCTTGACCAAGCCGGCTCGCCGGCCGTTGCCATTCTCCGCGCCGATACGTGCGGCTTTGATCAGCCTTGCCTTCACGCTGCTTGTCAGCGTCCCGGTTCTTTTGTTCGTCTACCGTCAGACGGACACGCTGCTCGAACATCGAATCCGGAGCCGAATCGACGATCGCCAAGACGATCTCCTTTACGCTTATCGCCACCGCGGAGTCGCCGGTTTGGTCGAGGAAGTTCAGGAAGAGATCGACACCGGCATGGTGCGTGACGGCGCCGTTCTGCTCGTCGATTCTTCTGGAAAAAAGATCGCCGGGAATCTGACGGCCTGGCCGGCGTCGATCCCTGCAGAAAAGAATTGGATCGAAATTCGCCTGTACACGGAGCGGAGTCGCCAGAGCACCCTGTTCGCTCTCCGATCGCTTCCGCTGCCTACAGGTGAGCGTGTCTTGCTCGGAACCAGTGTCGAGGAACGCGATCGAATGCGCGCCTCGCTATTCGAGGCACTCATCGCCGCGCTTCTGCTCGCAGTCCCCCTCGGCCTGATCAGCGGCTTAGTCTTGCTTAGGATCACTGAGCGGCGTGCGCGCGCAGTCGGAAGGGTCGCGGCACAAATTGCCGGCGGCGACTTCAGTCATCGGCTCGACGAGCGTGCCGAGGGCGCGGAGTTCGGACCGGTTGCTTCGGCCATCAACGCGATGCTGGCTCGGATCGAGGAACTGGTTGAGCAACTCCGTCTTGTGACGGACTCTCTGGCCCATGACCTTCGCTCGCCTCTCATGCGGATGCAGGCCAATATCGAGAAAGCTGCGGGCTATGCAGCCGCCGACCCCGAGCAACAGGCGCTCGAAGCCATTTCGATGGACATTGACCGGGTGCTCCGTTTGATTTCGACCACCTTGGAGATCAGCCGCGCCGAGGCCGGAGTTGGGCACGAGCAGTTCACCGACTTCGATCTCGGCGATTTGCTCCGGGACATTTGCGAAATCTATCAACCGATCGCCGAGGACCGCGGTCTGCCGATCGAAACCGATGGCAGTGTGGCAATCCACTATGTCGGAAATCGGCAGATGATTGGGCGCGCTGTCGCCAACCTCATCGACAACGCCCTGAAATATGCCGACGGAGCGGGCCCCATTCGCCTCGCGCTCGAGGACCACGCAGATCGCGTCGAGATCATTGTCAGCGATCGGGGTCCCGGCATTTCACCGGAGCTGCGGGAGGACGCCGTTCGCAAATACCGGCGGCTGGAGGAAGCCCGTACGACCGAGGGGAGCGGCCTCGGCCTCGCGCTAGTGCGGGCCGTTGCCAGGCTTCATGGCGGTGAAATCCTGCTCGAGGACAATCACCCGGGCCTGAAGGTCCGGCTAATCCTTCGCCGTCAGTGACGGAATTTGGGAATGAGCTGCTTGAACTTCTCGATGGTGCAGCTGCCGCCGATGCGTGAATGCACGGCGTCGCGCCCTGCGCATAGCCGCTCGTCCTGCGGCTGCAGATAGAAGCCGCCGTAGAAATCGAGCGCCGGGCAATCCTCGTCGAATTGGGCACGAATACGAGCGTGATTGACGAGAACGAAATCGACCTGTGCCGAGCCGTTGAGCAATGCGCGCTGGATCGCGGCGGCCGGGATGCATTTGGGCCCCTTCTTTTCCACCCATTCGATGTCCGGCATCAACGGTCGCGGCTGGACTGGAACGCGCAGGATCACCTCGTCCTGGATGATCAAGCGCGTGACCGACTGGCTAACGACGCCAGGCTGCGCCCCGAAGAGGCCTACCAGCAGCGGCAACAGATTCCAGATCGCGACCGAAGTCACCTAAGCGCCCGTCCCCATGACCAAGGCTTCGCAGCAAAGCGTTGAATGTTCAATGAACTGGCGCTGGCGGCCGTAATTGGGGTTCTCGCCCGCTTGCCTAACGGCCGCTAGCCCAATAGAGGCGCGTCACACTGTTTTCGGCACGTGCGCATGAGGCGCGCAGCGGTAAGTCCGGACCCCAGGAGAAGATTCCAAGATGGCGACTGCCGCCCCGACCCAGAACCTGCCCTTATTCTACAATGCGCTCGAGGCGTTGAGCTTCGAACAGCACGGCAAAATGCATGTGCGCGGAATCACGAGCATGCCCGAAGTGGGGAAGACGCATGCCGTGCCACTGACCGTGGACGAATTCACCTTGGTTCAGCGGCACTATCCCATCGTCTTTTCAGTCGGTGATGTGCCTGTCCCGATCGCGCTGATGGGCCTGAACGAGGGCGTGAACGTCTTCCTTGATGACAACGGCCGCGCCGGCGACCCGAACCTCTACATCCCCGCTTATCTCCGTCGTTATCCCTTCCTCCTCGCGAAGCTTCGGCCGGAGAGCGACGAGCTGTCGCTTTGCTATGACCCGACTTCGGGCGCGGTTGGGGAGTTCGACGAGGGCGAGATGCTGTTCGACGGCGATCAACCAAGCGCGGCGACCAAGGCGATCCTGGAGTTCTGCGAGCAGTTTGAAGCCGCGGGCCTTCGCACCAACGCCTTCGTCGAGGATCTGGTGAAGTCCGACCTCCTCATGGACGGCGAGGTCGCGATCCAGCCCGAGGGTGCCGAGCAGCCGTTCGTTTACCGCGGCTTCCGCATGGTCGACGAGGACAAGATCAGGAACCTTCGCGGTGACGAGCTCCGCAAGATGAACCAGAGCGGGATGCTGCCGCTTGTCTACGCGCACCTTTTCTCATTGAGCCAGATGCGTGACGTTTTCGCGCGGCAGATGCAGCAGGGCAAGGCGCCCAGCCTGATGCCGCAACTGTCGGACGCAGTCGTCTGATCTATTCGGCCGCTGTCGCGTAGCGGCGGCCGATCATTTCCTGCCCGAGCTCGACCACCAGCGTCTCGATGAACGTCGCGACGCGGTCGAAGCCCGCGCCCGGCTTAGCTAGCTTGGCATCGAGGTAGCAGCGGCGATCGATTTCCAGCTGAAGCGCATGGATTCCGTTGGCCGGCTTGGCGTGGCGCTCGATGATGTGGCCCCCAGCGAAAGGGTCGTTGAGGCCGGCCTCGAACCCGCAGCGCGACGTGATCGCCATCGCTTCGGCGCTCACCCAAGCACCGGCCGTCCGGCCGCGGCAGTCGCCGAACACCATTGGCGGGACGTCATCCGGCGGCGGCGGCATTGAGTGGCAATCGAGCAGCAGGGCGCAGCCGAACCGGTCAAGCAGCAGTTGCAGCTGCGTCTCGATCGCGGCGTGATAGGGCCGGTGCGCGTGGCTCAGGCGCTCGTCAAGCTGCTTGGGGGTTATCGCCCTACGCCATAGATAGCCATGCTGCTGCGTTCTCGCCGGTACGATGCCCAGCCCGCCACGGGCTCGGGCGCTGACGCGACTGCGCCTCGCGCCGTCCACTACCGATGGATCGACATCGTCCTCGGCGCGGTTGCAATCGACAGCTGCTCTAGGCGCCCGCGCGATCACCGCGCCGCAGCCGCGCTGCAGTGCACGCCACACCAGCCGATCCACCAGGGGGTCTTCGAGGACTGTCAGTGCCGATTTGCCGCCGCCCGCAAGGCCGACCAGCCAGTCGGGGTAATCGCGTCCGGAATGAGGCACGGACAGGAGGACGGGGAGATCCCCGCGCGGCTCATGAATGATTGGAGAGGGGAGCTTGCTCACGGGGCCCAGGGTTAAATTTCGTGCCAGATTAGGACTTGCAGAAGGAGCAAGCAACGCACGAGCGCATTATTCGCTTCTGGAAAAACACGAATGAGCAGAGCATAGAGTGCCCATGGCAAGAATTCTCCTGGCCGAAGACGATACGTCGATGCGCGAGTATCTGCAGCGGGCGTTGCAGCGGGTCGGCTACGAGGTGGAGGCGGTCGGTTGCGGCACCGAAGCGATGCCGCTGCTCGAGACCCAGCATTTCGACCTGCTGCTGACCGATATCGTCATGCCGGAGATGGACGGGATCGAGCTCGCCCAGAAGGCAAGCGCGATCGACCCCGCCATGCGCGTGATGTTCATCACCGGCTTTGCGGCAGTCGCTCTCCAGGGCGGCCGGACCGCACCGGAGGCCAAGCTTCTCTCCAAGCCGTTCCACCTCAAGGACCTGGTGATGGAGGTGGACCGGATGTTCCAGACCGAGGACCAGCACGGCCGGCTCTGACGCTGTCGAAAAGGCGGTTGCGCCTTTCGCGACTGCTCCCTAAATGCCGCTTCTCCAAGCCACATCGGCTGACCCGGGTGGGCGTGTAGCTCAGTGGTAGAGCACTGTGTTGACATCGCAGGGGTCGCAAGTTCAATCCTTGCCACGCCCACCATTTTTCCCCGCAACATGCTAACAGACCAGGCATGAAGCAGATCGCGGTTGCCGATGTCGGTGGAACCCATGCCCGTTTCGCTCTTGCCTCCGTCGAGAATGGCAAGGTCTCGTCGCTCGATGAACCAGTCACCCTGAAGACCGCCGAACATGCGAGCTTCCAGCTTGCATGGGAGGAGTTTGGCAGACGCATAGGGGCTGCATTGCCCCAAGACCTTGCGATCGCCTTCGCCGGACCGGTCGGCGGCGAGGTCCTTAAGCTCACCAACAACCCCTGGGTGATCCGCCCTGCGCTCATCAAGGAGCGGCTCGGCGTCGATCGCTATACTGTCGTCAATGACTTTGGCGCGGTCGGCTACGCTGTCGCGACGCTGGACGACGGGTATTTCCAGCACCTGTGCGGCCCCGATCGAGCGCTTCCAGCGGAAGGGGTGATCTCGATTGTCGGGCCAGGCACAGGTCTCGGGGTCGCCTCTGTTCTTCGAAGCAACGACCGTTACGACGTGATCGAGACCGA
Source organism: Sphingomonas sp. (assembly GCA_019247755.1). Classification (GTDB taxonomy): domain Bacteria; phylum Pseudomonadota; class Alphaproteobacteria; order Sphingomonadales; family Sphingomonadaceae; genus Sphingomicrobium. Next base: position 10,031 of record JAFBAM010000034.1, on the reverse strand, counting down.
AGGCGGTCATATCGACTTCGCGCCTCTGGACTTGCTCGAGGACAAGATCCTCGCTCAGCTCCGTCGCCACTTCCGCCGCGTTTCGATCGAGCGCGTTGCGTCAGGGCAGGGACTCTGGAACCTCTACGAGGCGCTTGGCGCGATCGAGGGCAGGGATCTCGCTTTTCACGACGACAAGCAGCTCTGGGCAGCGGCGCTTGCCGGCGGTGACAGCCTCGCCAATGCGGCGCTCGATCGCCTCTGCCTGGTCCTGGGCGCAGTCGCTGGCGATATCGCGCTGGCGCAGGGTGCCCATGCGGTCGTCATTGCCGGCGGGATCGGCCTCCGCCTCGCCGATTACCTGCCGAAATCAGGCTTCCGCGACCGGTTTATCGCCAAGGGACGGTTTGAACGCCGCATGGACGAAATGCCGGTTAGGCTCATCACCCATCCCCAGCCGGGCCTGTTTGGCGCCGCGGCTGCCTTCGCGAAAGAGCACGCTATTTAGCGCGGCGGGGCGAGCAGGAACTGCAGCGGGATGTCCACCCGCGAAGCCCAGCTGATCTCATTGTGCTTCTGGCCGGGGAAGCTCTTGGTCAGCCAGTTGGCGCCTTGCGTGTACCCGCGCCTGGCGACGATCCTGTCCACGCGGGCCTGGTAGCGCGCGTAGGCCGCATCAAGCGTTTCGCTGCCATAATCAAAATAGAGCCTGTGGGTCTTTGGGTCTGGCAGCGCGGGCGTCAGGTACCGCTCGAACGTCGAGGAGACGATCTCATAGTCTTCGTCGCTGAGCGGCTTGCCGTCGGGGTTGATGACGAGCGGCCAGTGGGTCGAGACCATGCCGGCGCCGCCGAAGATCTGAGGATATTCGTCGATGGCGTAGAGCGAAATCAGGCCGCCCATCGATGAGCCCATCACGAAGGTATTCGCGCGATCGGTCTTCACGTTGAATCTTTGGTCGATCATCGGTCGAAGCTCGCTGACGACGAACTTCAGATAGCCATCGGAGAGCGGATCGCCGCCGTACAATGCCTTCACCTTTTCGCGATACGCGTCGGGCAGCGTGGTGAACGCCTTTGAGGGCACATATTCCTGGAGTCGCTTGGGCGTATTCCAGATGCCCACGACGATCGTCGGCCGAACCTTCTTCTCGGCGATCAGCTTGGAAAGATGTTCGTCGACTTCCCATTCATGGTCGTAACCGGCCGTACCGTTGTCGAAGAGGTTTTGCCCGTCGTGCATGTACAGTACGGCATGCTTGGGTCCGCGGGACGAATAGCCGGGCGGTAGCCAGACGACGACGCGGCGCGGGTCGACATATTTGGACTTGAGGACGCCGAGGTCGACGATCGTGCCGGCACTGACATGAACTGGCGCGTTCGCGTCGCCGGCGAAGGCAGGAGCGGCCACGAGCAGGAGCAGCGCTGCGACCCAGCGGATCATTGCGCGATCACCAGGTCAGCAGCGCCGGGCTGGTCTCCAATCGTGATCTGCACTGGCTTCGCTCCGCGCACAGTCACCGCAATCTCTTTCCACCACGGCCGCCAGCTGCCCTCCCGGCGCCCGAAGTGAAGTGCCAGCCCCTTGGGAGTGGTCGTGCACGTGATCGCCTGCCGCAGGCTCGGACCGTTCACGTGGATGCCGTCGTCGAAATAGAGCTCGCCGCGGCAATCGTCGCCCGGATAGACTTCGACCTGAAGCGGGCCGCTCGGCGTCCGCATCGTGCTCTGGACCAGTGCTTGCTTCGGCAGGATCGTGCCGGCGCGGACGAAGACCGGCACGAAGTCGAGCTTCGGCTGCTGCTTGAATTCGTGCTCGGCGACGGGAGCGCCGGTCCAATAATCGTACCATCCACCGGCGGGCAGGCAGATCTTGAACGGCTGTGGCGACTCCGGCCGCGGCGGTGCGGCCACCAGCAGGTTGCGTCCGACCGTGAAGGCGAGCGCCTGGTCACAGCCGAGCTTCAGCGCGTCCGGATAGTCGTAAAAGGTCGGGCGCATGATCGGGTCGCCGGTGCGGGAATTATGCTCCGCCAGTCCGTAGAAATAGGGCAGGAGCCGGTAGCGCTCCTCGATAAACTTGCGACGGATGGCGAGATGCTCCGGTCCGTCGACCCACGGCTCGGCATGCGGCGCATCGTTCGCCGCGTGATTGCGGAACACGGGCGAGAAGGCCGCCAGCTCGTACCAGCGGGTCAGCAGTTCAGGGCTGGCGCCTCCCACGAACCCACCGACATCGCAGCCGTTGTAGCTGAAGCCGGACAGGCCGAGGTTGATCATCTGTTCGACGCACAGACGAAGGTGATCCCAGGTCGAGCTATTGTCCCCCGTCCAGGTCGCGGCGTAGCGCTGGCCGCCAGCGTAAGACGCTCGCGTCATCACGAACGGCCGGACATTTGGACGTAGCCGCGCCATGCCTTCGAACGTCCCGCGCGTGTTCTGCATCCCGAAAACATTGTGGATCTCTGAATGGGTGGCATCGCGCGTCGCGAAGTCGTCGCTCTCGATCCGGTGGATGTTGGTGACCGGCATCGTCTTGCTGCCGTCGGGCGTCTCGAACACCGCCGGCTCGTTCATGTCGTTCCAGAAGCCGGAAAAACCGTCGACAATGAAGTCCTTGTAGAGATTGCCCCACCAGGCACGGGTCGATGCGCGGGTGAAGTCCGGGAAGACCGACGCGCCCGGCCAGACCGGCGCAACGTAGACCGACCCGTCCGCCTTATGGACGAAGTGGTTGCCCGCCATACCCGTGTCGTAGGGCGCGTAGCCCTGGTTCGGCAGGTAGGCGACGTGAAGGTCGGTGATGGCGACCAGGTGGAAGCCGTCCGCCGCCATGTCGGCGTTCAGCTTCTTCATGTCCGGGAATACCTTGGTGTTGACGGTGAAGGGCCGGTTGCGGTCCTGATAGTCGATATCCATCCACACGACGTCGGCGGGGACTCGATCGGAACGAAGGTGCTGGCCGATGGCGCGGACCTCGGCATCGCTCGAATAACCCCAGCGCGATTGCTGGTACCCAAGTGCCCATTGTGGCGCGAGCGGTGCTTTGCCGGTCAGGTCGGTGTAGCGCCGCGTGACGTCGGCGACGCTGGGGCCTGCGATCAGATAATAATCAATGGGCCCATCGGGCGCGCTGATCTCGATTGCATTGGAATCGCGGTGGCCGAAATCGAACGTGGCGCGCCAGCTGTTGTCGAGGAACAGGCCGTAGGAGGCGCCGTCGTTGCTGGTCCCGATGTAGAACGGGATCGACTTGTAGATCGGGTCGCTAGCCGGCGTGAACCCAAAGAAGTCGGTATTCCAATCCGTGAACGTATAGCCGCGCCGATCCAGCAACGCCGTCTTGTCGCCCATCCCGAAGATATGCTGGTCGAAGGGCAGCACTTTTCGCAGCATGAACGCCTTGCCATCGACACTGATCGGCTCGGCTCCGTCGGCAACGATGATGCGTCCTGAAAGGTCACTGACCGATAGTCTGAGCTTGTCCGGGTCGAGGTGGACTATGACGGCCTTGGTCCGAAACCCATCGGCAGTCGGTGAAACAGGGACGCTTTGGCGGCGGACCGCGGCTGGCACCGCCCAACTAGCGTCCTCACCGAAACTGCTCTCACGTGCGACGCGAACTCGCAGGATGGAGTCGGTCAGCGCCGTCACCCTGATCCGCAGAGCACCCTGAGCCGCCTCAACGCCGCTCGGCACTGCCGTAAGTGCCGCGTCAGCGGGCTGGGCAAAAGTCAGGACGGCCGCCGAAGCGGCGAGCAGGCGCGCAAGCTTCATCCAATCTCCTCGACGATGGCCGAGTAGGGGCCGATCGCTTTCGCATCGATATGGCCGGCGCGGATCAGCTCCTTGCCAGCAAAAGCGAACGGTGCCTCGCGATCGGACAGATTGAAGGTGCACCGTACCCGCTCACCGCTCGCTGAGCGCTCAAAGACCAGCAGGGACTCGCCGGCCTCGATGACCTTCATCGAGCCCGTCCGCAGCGCGACCGAGGATTTGCGAACGGCGAGGCATGCTCGCGTGAAACTCAGAATGGAGTCGGTCGATCGCTCCTGAGCCTCGACGGTGAGCGCCGCGTGGTCGCCGCCGATCGGAAGCCAGGGTTCGCCTTCCGAAAAACCGAGGTTCCTAGCGCCTGGGCTCCACGGCAGTGGAGTCCTTGCGCCGTCCCTGCTCAACGTATGGGGCCAATTGGCGATCGCTTCGGGGTCCTGCAATCGATCGAAGGGGACCTCGACTTGCGGAAGCCCAAGCTCCTCGCCTTGATAGATGATGATCGAACCCCTCAACGCGCAGAGGAGAAGCATCTTCATCCGTGCGAACGTGCCTCGATGTTGGGCGTCGACCCAGCGCGAGATGGCCCGCGGCGCGTCGTGGTTTTCGAACGCCCAGCTTGGCCAGCCGGCGTCTTCCGGCCAGTCTCGCGCGACTTGTGCAATCAGGGTAGGGGTCAGTTTGTCCGCATAAAGGAAGTCGAAGCCGTAAGCGCTGTTCAGTCGACTGTCGCCCACCGTGAAGGCGTGCATCTCGCCGATAGCGTGATCGCCGCCTACCTCGGCTAGCATGAAGCGGTCACCAAAGCCGTTGGCCAGGGCGCGTAGCCGCTCGACGAAGGTCACTATGTCGGGATGCGACTGGTTGTAGACGTGCTGCTGAAAATCGAACGGCCGCGTCCTTTTGCCGCCCGGAGGCGCTGGGGGGTTATCGCGCAGCTCAGGGTCGTGCATTGCGAAGTTGATCGCATCGACGCGGAAGCCGTCGACACCCCGTTCCAGCCAGAAGCGGGCGGCATCCAATAACGCATCCTGGACTGTCGGGTTGTGGACGTTGAGGTCCGGTTGTTCGGTCAGGAAATTGTGCAGATAATATTGGCCGCGACGCCCGTCCCACGTCCATGCCGGCCCGCCGAATACAGACTGCCAGTTGTTGGGCGGCGATCCATCCGGCTTCGCATCAGCCCACACGTACCAGTCGGCCTTCGCATTATCGCGGCTCGCCCGGCTCTCCTGGAACCAGGGATGCTGGTCGGAGCTGTGCGAATAGACTTGGTCGATGATGATCTTGAGGCCGAGGGAATGGGCGCGTTCGACGAGCGCGTCGAAGTCGGCGATTGTTCCGAACACCGGATCGACGCCGCAATAGTCCGCGACGTCGTAGCCGAAGTCGCGCATCGGCGAGGTGAAGAAGGGTGAAAGCCAGACTGCGTCGACACCCAGATTCGCGATGTGATCGAGCTTCTGCGTGATGCCCGGCAGATCGCCGATGCCGTCGCCATTGGTGTCGGCAAAGCTGCGTGGATAGACTTGGTAGATCGCGGCGCCGCGCCACCAGGGCTGGCTACTGGCACTCGAAGCTAACGAGCTCGCTCTTTCAACGAGCATTACAGACTGCATAGCCTAGTGGCGGCAGGTCGACTGCGACGGTGCCCGGTGCCGAGGCAGCCGGAGCGCAGCTCCCGGCCAGCGTTTCGAAGCGGGTCGAACGTGTCTCGACCCGAACATTCTGCCTGACCGGCGACGTCGAGGTATTGAACAGCAGGAGCATTTCACGCCCCGTGCCCGGCTCGAACCGCGACACCGCGAACAGGCCAGGCTTATCTTGCGAATAACGGATCAGCTGCAGGCCGCGGGTCAGAGCCTGGTGGCTGGTCCGGATGCGTGCCAGGTTCGCGATCTCGCGGTACATCGGATGCTGCGGATTGAAGTTGGCTACAGCCGTGGTCGAGTTGCTGCCTAGCAGCTTGTCCTCGTTGTACGACGCGACCTTGGAGGCGAACATGTCCTGTCGCGCGTCCTGGTCGCCCCCCTTTCCGACGAAGCCCTGTTCGTCGCCCGAGTAGATCGTCGGGACGCCGCGCAGGGTCAGCAGCATGGCATGGCCGAGCATGTCGCGCCGGAGGAGCTCGTCGTCTCCGCCTTTGTAGCCGAATAGCTTCATCAGCATCGGGAAGCGCCCGGCGTCGTGGTTCCCGAGGAACGTCGGCAGCTGCAAAGCTGCGCGGGCTCCGCCTTCGTAGAGCGGGTCGGCGCGGAACATCTTCGCGAGCTCGTCAGTCCCCGCCACACCCGCGACCACGTCAATGACAGCGCGCCCGAACGAAAAATCTAACACGCTGGGGAGCTTGTCGACGCGGGTGTTGACGGCGGTGTGGGCGGGATCCATTTCGCCGGTGGCGACTTCGCCGAAGATGTGGAAGTTGGGGATACCCTTCGCGCGCGCGCACTTCAGCATCGCCGGCACGAACTTCTGCCAGAACTCCGGGTTCACGTGCTGCGCGGTATCGATGCGGAAGCCGTCCACGCCGTATCTTGTGATCCACCCGCAGTAGATGTCGATCATGCCGGCAACGACGCGCGGATGCTCCGTGAAGACATCGTCCAGGCTCGAAAAGTCACCCATCGTGCTGGACTCGCCGCTGAAGGTCGAGTTGCCGCGGTTGTGGTAATAGATCGGGTCGTTCAGCCAGGCCGGGCGCTTGATGTCCTTCTCGGCGTCCGGGACGTGCACCGTGTAGGCGTAATTCGGGTCCTTTAGCCTGGCGAAGTTCGCCGCACCTCCGTCCCGCTCGCCCGCAAACCCCGGGTTGATTGGCGCGCCACTGACGCCGCCTCGCCGCTGGTAGGGATAGTCTGCAACGCTGCGGTAAGGGCAGTCGAGCTGGTTCTTGCACTCCGCCAGCTGAATCACGTCGGCCGTGTGGTTGACGACGATATCCATGTAGAATTTCATGCCGCGGGCATGGACGGCGTCGACGAGCGCCTTGAAATCGGCGTTGGTACCGAAGTGCGGATCGACCGACGTGAAGTCGGTAATCCAGTAGCCGTGATAGCCGGCGCTTTCCTCGCCCGGCGGTCCTTGCACGGCCTTGTTCTTGAACACAGGGGCAACCCACACGGCGGTCGCTCCCAAGTCCTGAATATAGCCGAGCCGCTGGGTCAGCCCCTTGAGATCGCCGCCATTGTAAAAACCCTTGGAAGTCGGATCGAAGCCGGTGGTCAGCCGGTCGCCTGAAAGGCCGCCGCGGTCGTTCGATGGATCGCCGTTCTCAAACCGGTCGGGCAGGACGAAATAGATGACCTCGTCCTCGGGCAGCCGAGCTCGATAGGCGGGGGACGCAAAAGAAGCCACTAACGCAAGTACCGCAGGGATCATCATGCCGGAATCAACTCCCGCTTTACCGGGCCGAACCTGGCCACGAACTCGCCGTGCTCCGGCATCTGAGCGACTTGCTGCATATGCGCGCGCTCAAGTCCGTCAAGGAATTCGCGGAGACGTTCCTCCGGAAGCTGGTCGGCGATCGGATGGTAGCTCTCCGGAATGATGTCCTGCCCGATCATCACATGGATCCACGCGCGCGTGTCGAAGAGCTCATCGAAGCTTGGGACCACGCGTGCGGTCGACCGGAAGAGATCGATCTTGTGCTGCAGCGGCTCGGGGACCTCCATCGTCCTCAGGCCATCCCAGAACGGCTCACCCACGCGACCGTTGGCGTGATAGTGAAGGATGATGAAGTCGCGGATGCGTTCCATCTCGAACGCTGACCGCGCATTGTAATCGTCGCGCGTGGCGTCGGTGATTTCGCCGGCGGGCAACAGTTCGATCAGTCGCGTGATGCCGGTCTGGATCAGGTGGATGCTGGTCGATTCCAGCGGTTCGATGAATCCCGAGGACAGCCCGATCGCGACGACATTGCGAACCCAGGTTTTGCTTCGGCGCCCCGTCTTGAAGCGGATCGTCCGGGGCTCGGCGAGCGCCTTTCCGGCGAGGTTCGCGAGCAAGGTGGCCGCAGCCTCATCCTCGCTAATCTCGCTCGACTTGAAGACGTAGCCGTTGCCGATCCGGTGTTGCAGCGGGATCCGCCACTGCCACCCGGCCTTCCGCGCGATCGACCTTGTGAGGGGAATGAGCGGATCGACTCTGGCGCAGGGGACGGCGATCGCACGATCGCACTGGAGCCACTGTGTCCAGTCTTCGAACCCCGCCTCCAGTTCCTGCTCGATCAGGAGCCCACGGAATCCTGAGCAGTCGACGAACAGGTCGCCGGCAACCCGGCTGCCGTCGGCAAGGACGACGGCATCGATGTCGCCGCTTTCGCCATTCCTTTCGACCGCTACGATCTTTCCTTCCTGCCGAACAACGCCACGCGCCTCCGCAAAGCCGCGGAGGAACTTCGCGTAGAGGCTGGCATCGAAGTGGAAGGCGTAGGGCATTGGCGGCAGCGCACTGTTCGCCGGAACGCGGACGTGATCGAAGCGGTTGGCGGCGATCGCGAGCGTGTGAAGGACGTAATGGCCGAGCGGCTTCGAAATGCCGAGCTTCAGTCCGCGCAGCCAGTAGTGATGGAAAGGAATGACCCCTAACGCGCTGCCGACCAGCCCAAAGGCGTGAACATAGCCGCGCTCCGGATGCCCCCAGCCTTCGAAGGCAATGCCTAGTTTGTAAGTTCCGCCGGTCGCTGACAGGAATTCGGCTTCATCGATGCCGAGCGCTTCGTTGAACATGTTGATCGAAGGGATCGTCGCTTCACCGACCCCGATCGTTCCGATCTCGTCGGATTCGACGAGCTTGATCGACCATTCCGCAGCCAGCAGACGACCCAGCGCGGCGGCTGTCATCCATCCTGCGGTGCCCCCACCCACGATTACGATGCGGCGCGCAGCGAGGTTACTCATGATTCAATCTCACACCCGGCGATGACCGGCAGTGCCGAAGCACCGCCGGTCTCGCTTTTCAATCAGCCCCGCTCGGGCGCCGGAGGCGGTGGCGGCGGAGGCGGCGGCGGAACCGGGCACGTCGCCGTCGCGAGGATCACCGATCCATCCGGACATGTCTGCGTCGCTGGAGCCGGTGGGGGCGGCGGTGGCGGCGCCGGTGGCGGCGGAGGCGGTGGTGGCGGTGCCTTGGCGCCGAACTTGTAGGTCGCGCCAAGCATCCAGCGCCGGCCATAACGCTGATAGTCGATGACCTGCATGTCCTGGCCTGGGTTGGTCGTCACGAACGGCTCGTTCGTGAGATTCAGCCCTTGCGCATAGATCGACAGACCGTTGAGGAATGAGCCCGGCTGGAAGTCGTAGCCGATCTGCGCATCGACGATCGTCTCCGGCTTGGCCTGCCTGAATACGTTGTTCTGCGCGAAGCCCGAAACCTCACCCTGGAAGCTCGAGCGGTAACGCACGCTGGCGCGGGCGTTGAAGCCCCACTTCTCGAAGAAGGCGGTGCCGTTGGCGACCCACTTCGAATAGCCGGGTAGCGCCGTTGCCGGTGCGCCCGGGTAAATGTGGACCTTCGACTTGGTGTAGGACACGCCGCCGGTCAGGCCGAACCCATCGAGCGCGTGGATTATTTCACCGACCGGGAGCGTTGCGCCTAGCTCGGTGCCGTACATCTTGCCGCCGTTGATATTGTACGGCTGCTTGATGAAGCCGTTCGTGATTCCCTGCGGCGGCAGGTAGTTGCACGCCGTTGCGGGAACGCACGGGGTTGTCGTCTGCCACGGCGACGGAACCGGGTAACCCGTATAGTCGAACGGCACGTTGGAAAGGTTCTGCTCGACGACGAACGTGTCAAAATATTTGTAATAGAACTGGAGCGAAACGTAGCCCTTGATCCCGAAATACTTTTCGAAGCTAAGGTCCGCCGCGTTGGCGCGGAACGGCCTCAATTCGGGGTTCCCTGCCGTACCGGTCATGACTGGGTAGGCAGCGCAGCCGGTCCCGCAAACTCCATATTCATTGGCGATACGCATGGAGTCGAGACGCGGTCGCATGACCTCGCGAGCGAGGCCAAGGCGGATGACCCAATCCGAGGGCCAGCGAGCCGACAGGTTGAGGCTGGGCATGACATCCCAATATTTGGCGCCGTCGCTGGCTGGCGTCAGGAGGGCAGGGGTGCCGCCGCCAATCTTGAATCCGGTGGAGACCTGATCGGTGTGAACCGCCTGGACGCCGATGTTGCCGGTCAATCTGGCGCTGCCGAGATCCGCCTTGATATCGGCTTGGACGTAGATCGATCCTAGCTTCTCGTGGACTGCGTAAGCCTTTGCCTGGACGTCCG
>JAFBAM010000304.1 GCA_019247755.1 Sphingomonas sp. | reverse complement strand
GTCGAAGGCTCTGGTCGAACGCGCGATCATCCGGCTCGTAACGCCGGGTACGCTTACCGAAGAGACGTTGCTCGAATCAGCCTCGGCAAACTGGCTCGCCGCGGTTGGAAGAGCTGGCGACGATTGGGCGATCGCTGCAGCCGACATCTCGACCGGCCGGTTCGAACTGGTGAGCTGCGAACCCGGCGAGCTTGCCGCCGAGCTGGCGCGGCTCTCACCAGCGGAGACAATCGCCGATTCTTCCGTGCCGGGCATCCGCACCTCGGTGGGTAAGGGCGGGTTCGACAGCATCGCCGGGGAGCGTGCGCTCAAGAGTCGCTTCGGCCTCGCGACCCTCGACGGGCTGGGCTCGCCGTCACGGGCCGAGCTAGCGGCCGCGGGCGGCCTGCTCGCCTATCTCGACGCGACGCAGAAGGGAGCGGGGATCCTGCTCGACGCGCCGCGGCGGATTGCCCGGGCCAGCCACATGGCGATCGACGCGGCGAGCCGCGACAGCCTGGAGCTTACGCGCTCGGTGAGCGGCGGTGTTGCCGGGAGCCTGCTCGGTGAAATCGACCGCTGCCAGACCGCCGCCGCGCGCAGGCTGCTGTGCGAGGACATTGCCGCGCCGCTGACCGACCAGCGCGCAATCGAGCAACGGCTCGCGCTGGTCGCGTGGCTGCACGAGGACGCGATTCGCCGCGAGCAGGTGCGGATGGCGCTGAAGTCCATGCCAGACTTCGCGCGCGCGCTGGCGCGACTTGCAGCGGGACGTGGAAGCCCGCGTGACCTGGCGCTCCTGCGTGACGGCTTGAGTGCTGCTGCAGCGCTGAAGGCCGAGCTGGCGAATGAAGCCGAGCGGCCGGCCCTCCTCGAAAGCCTGCTTCCGCGGCTCGGCGGGCATGAGGCGATGCTAGAGAAACTGTCGCGTGCCTTGGTCGCATCGCCGCCGCTCGATGCATCGAAGGGCGGTTACATAGCCGAAGGATATGACGCCGACCTCGACGCCCTGCGCGATGCCGCGTCGAACGGACGCCGGGCGATTGCATCGCTCGAGGCCAAATATCGCGACGCGACGGCGATCAGCTCGCTCAAGATCCGGCACAATGCGGTGCTCGGCTATCATGTCGAGGTTTCGGCGAGGCACGCCGACAAGCTGATGGCACCCGACAGCGGCTTCACGCACCGGCAGACGCTTGCCGGGGTCGTCCGCTTCAATTCCCCCGAGCTGCATGAGGAAGCGAGCCGGGTCATCGAGGCCGGTGCCCATGCGCTCGCCGCCGAAGCCGTGCATGCGGAGGAATTGACGCAGCTTGCCGTCGCTTCGGCGCTGAAGATCACGGCGACCGCCGAAGCGATCGCTCGGATCGACGTTGCTGCGAGTCACGCCCATCGTGCTGCTGAGGGCGGCTGGTCGCTGCCACAGCTTACCGATCAGCCGTGTCTTGAGATCGAGGGCGGTCGTCACCCGGTCGTGGAGGCGGCGCTGCGCGACACCGGAGAGCGCTTCGTCGCCAACGATTTGACGATGGGTTCGAGCGACCGGCTTTGGCTGATCACCGGCCCCAATATGGGCGGCAAGTCGACGTTCCTGAGGCAGACCGCGCTGATCGCGGTGCTGGCACAGGCCGGCAGCTTCGTCCCCGCCGCGCGAGCGAAGGTCGGGATCGTCGATCGGCTGTTCAGCAGGGTCGGCGCCTCCGACAATCTGGCGCGCGGGCGTTCGACCTTCATGGTCGAGATGGTCGAGACTGCCGCGATCCTGGCCCAGGCAAGCGCGAGCAGCCTCGTCATCCTCGACGAGATCGGGCGCGGAACGTCTACTTATGACGGCCTCGCGATCGCCTGGGCAGTGGTCGAAGCGATGCACGACCAGGTCAAATGCCGGACATTGTTCGCGACCCACTATCATGAGCTGACGCGGCTTGCCGGCCGACTCGACTGCCTGTCGCTGCATCATGTCCGGGCGCGCGAGTGGAAGGGCGATCTCGTGCTGCTCCATGAGGTTGCGGATGGTGCAGCGGACCGCAGCTACGGTATTGCCGTTGCGAAGCTCGCCGGCCTGCCGCCGACAGTCGTCAGCCGAGCGAAATCTGTGCTCGCGAAGCTGGAGGCAGGACGCGACGCGACCGGTGGAATTGCCGCCGGCCTGGATAATTTGCCGTTGTTCGCAGCGGCCGCTGAGCCAGAACAGGGCATCAGTCCCCTCAGCGAGGCGCTGGACGCCATCGACCCGGATCGGCTGACGCCTCGCGAGGCGCTCGACAAATTATACGAGCTGAAGCGGCTCGCTCAGTCTTTCGACGGCGCGTCGTAGCCGGTCACGGCTTCAAACATCGCTGTGAGCGCGACCTTTTCATCCTCGCTGATTTCGGGCCGCCAGATTTCAAACAGCAGCACAGCGCGCACGGCGTCGCCGTCGTTCCATGCCTCATGCTCAAAGCTGTCGTCGAAGATCATCGCCTGGCCTTCGACCACCTCGCGCGTTTCCGCGCCGACGCGAAGACGGCAACCTGTCGGGACCACCAGCGGGATGTGGCAGATCAGCCGCGTGTTGAGCATTCCGTGATGCGGCGGGATGTGGGTTCCGGGCTTCAGGATGGAGACCAAAGCCATCGGCGAGCGGTGCTTGATCACCGGGATTGGCAGCACTTCGAGGAGCCGCATGATGAGCGGGCAACGGGCAGCATTCTCCTCCACGCGCTCGCCGCCCTTGTACAAGTGAAAGGCGCTCCAACTTGCGTCGTTGAGCAGGCTGTGGCCGCGCGACGCACGCTTTGCCTCTTCCTGCACGTAAGGCTCGATGCCCTGCTGGTCGGCCAGTGCGCGCTCCACCTCCGCGCGCATTTCCGGGACCGCTTTCTCCAGTTCGGCGACCCACGGGAACATGTCGCGCGGGTACCAGGGCATTTGCGGCAAGCCGGGAAAGTAAAAGCTGGTCGGCTGCTGCAGGTAGACGGGCTGCTTGCCGCTGGCGATCGCAAGCGCCTCGGCGAAGCGCTGCGGGATATTGCGTATGCCGCGTTCCGCAAGCGTCCGCTCCAGCTGCGCTTCGAAACGCGCCTCGGCCGCCGCTACGGCGGCTTCCGCCTTGCGGACTCGGTCCGGGAGATCTCCGGGAAGCTGATCGAGCTCGGCGGCCCGGCGAAGGCCCATCCGGTAGAAGGACACCGACGCCCGATCGTCCCCGTCGCGGGCGTGGATGTCGCCCTTCATCAGAAGGACGAACGGATTACCGGGGTCAGACGCCAACACATGGTCGAGCGCACTCGCTGCGGCCGGGAAATCCGCTAACCCTTCGCAGGCCTGTGCCAGGAACAGCCAGCTTTGCGGGGTCGCCGCGCCAGAGGCCGTCACGGTGGAGAAGGCATCGCGAGCCTCTGCAAAATCGCCGCGCTGAAGAGCCGCTACCCCCCGCTGCGCTTCCGCTTCAAGTGTCTGCATCTGCATGCGGCGGCTATAAACGAGGCGCGAACGTCGTCCAGCCAACTCAAATAGAGTCTGTCGCGGCGACCGCCATGCGTGCCATGAGGAGCGAATGTCCGATCGCGGTCACGAGGCGCTTCCCGGCCAACGGGCGATCATCGATCGCCGGGCTGTCGCCGACCGTCTTTCAGGCCTGAAGCCCGGGAAGCAGCTAACGGCGGAGGCCTGCACGATCTTGCGTGGCGCGCTCGAATATGGGCGGGCCGAGATCGCGAAACGCCTGGCTGATGAGCCAGGAAACGGGCGCGACGCGGCACAGGCCACGGCATTCCTGCATGACCAGCTGGTTCGGCTTGCGTGGGAATTCGTCGGCGACCGGCTCGTCGATCAGCCGATAGGCGATGTCGCGCTAGTCGGGCTTGGCGGCACGGGGCGAGGCGAGATGGCGCCGTTCAGCGATCTCGACCTCATGTTCCTGACGGCCAAACCCGCCACCGCACAGCAGGAGCGCGCCTCGGAGGCAATGCTCCACCTGCTCTGGGACCTGAAGCTAAAGATCGGCCATTCGGTCCGGTCCGCGCCCCAGCTGATCGCCCTCGCCAAGAAGGACATGACGATCCGCACCGCCTTCCTTGAGGCGAGATGGCTGTGGGGAGACCAGGCCGTGTTCGACATGGCCGCGACGCGCTTCCGCAAGGAAGTGGTCGCCGGCACCGCCGCCGAGTTCGTCGCTGCAAAGCTCGCCGAGCGGGACGAGCGCCACATTCGCATGGGGGACAGCCGCTACGTAGTCGAACCCAACGTCAAGGACGGCAAGGGCGGGCTTCGCGACCTCCACACGCTCTACTGGATCGGCAAGTACGTCCATGGGGTCGAGCGTCCCGCGGACCTCGTGAAAACCGGGCTGCTGACTGCTGCGGAGTTCAAGCGCTTCGACCGCGCCGAACGATTCTTCTGGGCTGTTCGGTGCCACCTTCACCTGCTTGCAGGCCGTGCCGAGGAACGGCTGAATTTCGACTACCAGCCGCGGATCGCCGAGATCATGCATTATGCCGACCGGCCGGGGAAATCGGCGGTCGAGCGCTTCATGCAATTCTACTTTTTGAACGCCAAAACGGTTGGCGACCTTACCGGCGTTTTCCTCGCCCAGCTCGACGAACAATTGGGCAAGAAGGGCTTCCGTTTCGCGCTTCCGACCATCCGCCGCCGCCCGAAGCGCCTCGGCGGCTTCACCCTCGACCGCGGCCGCATCTCCATTCCGTCGGACGATTATTTCCGCGCGGACCCCGTCCGGTTGCTGGAGTTGTTCGCGGTCGCCGCTCGTGAAAAGCTGGAGATCCATCCGAAGGCGATGCGGGCTGCTAGCCGGGACGCCGTTCTGATCGACCGGGCAGTGCGGATCGACGGTCGCGCCAATTCGCTGTTCATGGAAGTCCTGACGTCGGTCGACCATCCTGAGCACGTGCTCCGATGGATGAACGAAACCGGCGTGTTCGGCCGCTTCGTCCCCGACTTCGGCCGTGTTGTCGCGCAAATGCAGTTCGACATGTACCATCACTACACGGTTGACGAGCATTCGATCCGGGCGATCGGCCTACTCGCAGCCATCGAGCGCGGCGAGCTGAAGAACGATCACCCTTTATCGACCGCGATCCTGCAGAAGCAGGTGGCGTCCCGCCGGGTGCTTTACGTTGCGGTCCTGCTCCACGACATCGCCAAGGGTCGCGGCGGCGACCACAGCGTGATCGGCGCCGAGGTCGCGCTAAGGCTTTGCCCGCGCTTCGGGCTGGATGCGGCCGAGACGGAGACAGTGTCTTGGCTAGTTCGTTATCATCTCCTTCTGTCCTCGACCGCGTTCAAGCGAGACCTCGCGGACCCAAAGACGATCGAGGACTTCGTCCAACAGGTGCAGAGCCCCGAGCGGCTTCGGTTGCTGCTGATCCTGACCGTCGTCGACATCCGCGCCGTCGGACCGGGCGTGTGGAACGAATGGAAGCGGACTTTGCTGAGGACGCTTTTCGAAGCGGCCGAAGAGAGGCTCCGGCTAGGCCACAAACAGCATGGCCGCGCCGAGTTGGTGGCTGCGCGACAGAAGGAGCTGGCTGCCGCGTTAGACTGGAAGGGAAGTGCGTCACGCGCGCATGCCCGGCGCCTTCCCGATAGTTACTGGCTCGCAGAGCCGCTCGCCTGGCAAATCGCCAACGCCCGCCAGGTCGCAGCCGCGGAAGCGCACATCGGCGATGCCGTACCGAATGTGGTGGTCGAAGATGATGCTGAAAGCGGGGCGACCCGCGTCAGCGTTTTCACGCCCGACCGCGAAGCCCTGTTCTACCGGATATGCGCCGGCCTTGCGGCAGCGGGCGCCAACATCATCGACGCGCGCATCCACACGACCAGGGACGGGATGGCGCTCGACAACTTGCTGGTCCTCGACAGCCAGGGGAAAGCCTATTCGGACCGGCGGCTAAGAGCGCGGCTCGCCAAATCAGTCGAGGCTGCGCTTGGAAGTGTCGCTCCGCCACCTGTTCCCGCCGGAGAGCGGCGACGCCGCGCCTCAGCCTTCGAGGTAGCGCCATCCGTCGCGATCGCGGACCGCGCCTCAACGCGGACCACGGTGGTCGAGGTGAATGCGCGCGATCGGCCCGCGCTGCTCGCTGCGCTGGCCGCGGCCATCCACGATCAGGGACACGACCTCCACTCGGCGCACATCGCCACCTATGGCGAGCGCGCCGTCGACGTCTTCTATTTGACCCGGGCAGA
>JAFBAM010000248.1 GCA_019247755.1 Sphingomonas sp. | reverse complement strand
ATCGAGCGGCTGGCGCCCGAGCTCAACAATATCCTCGGCTGGGTCGAGCAGCTCGCCGAGGTCAACACCGACGGCGTCGAACCGCTTACCGCGGTGATCGACCAGAAGCTCCGCCTCCGCGACGATGTCGTGAACGACGGCAATATTCGTGAGGATGTTCTCGCCAATGCGCCCGAAGCTCAGCATGGCTTCTTCGCGGTTCCGAAGGTGATCGAATGAGCGAGTTGATCGCCAAGTCGATCGCCGAGCTGCGCGATGGCTTCCGCAACCGCGAGTTCAGTGCGCGCGAGATTGCCGAAAGCTTCAATGCCGCAGTCGCATCGTCGAAGCCGCTCAATGCCTATACGGTCGCGACGCCGGACGACGCGCTGGCTGCCGCCGAAGCGGCCGATTCCGGCAAGTCGACCGGACCGCTCGCCGGCATCCCGCTCGGCATCAAGGATTTGTTCGCGACGAAGGGCGTCGATACCACCGCCGGCAGTAAGATCCTCAAGGGCTTCAAACCGCCCTACGAGAGCACCGTCACTGCCAACCTCCGCAAGGCCGGCGCGGGCATGCTCGGCAAGCTCAACATGGATGAATTCGCGATGGGTTCGTCCAATGAAACAAGCACTTATGGGCCGGTTATCTCACCGTGGCGCAGGAAGGGCAGCAATGTCGGCCTGACCCCTGGCGGGTCTTCCGGCGGCTCTGCGGCGGCTGTCGCGGCCCACATCGCGCCGGGCGTCACCGGCACCGACACCGGCGGCTCGATCCGTCAGCCCGCCGCGTTCGTCGGCATCTGTGGGATCAAGCCGACCTACGGCCGCTGCTCACGCTGGGGCATCGTGTCCTTTGCGAGCTCGCTCGACCAGGCGGGATCGATGGCAAAGACCGTCCGCGATTGCGCGATCCTGCTCGAGGCCATGGCCGGGTTCGATCCGAAGGATTCGACCTCGCTCGACCTCCCGGTGCCGAAGTGGGAAGCGAACTTGTCGAGCAATCTCAACGGCAAGCGCGTCGGCATTCCCAGGGAGTATCGGATCGATGGCGTGCCTGCCGAGATCAATGCGCTGTGGGACCAGGGTATCGAATGGCTCAAGGACGCGGGCGCAACACCGGTCGAGATCAGCCTGCCGCACACGAAGTACGCGCTGCCCACCTACTACATCATCGCCCCAGCCGAGGCCTCGTCCAACCTCGCGCGCTATGACGGCGTTCGCTACGGCCTTCGCGACGCGCCGGAAGGCGGCAACCTCGACGCCATGTACTCCGCTACCCGCGCCGACGGCTTCGGCGCCGAGGTCAAGCGCCGGGTCATGATCGGCACCTATGTGCTGTCAGCCGGTTTTTACGACGCTTACTTCACAAAGGCTCAGCGCGTGCGTGCCCTGATCAAGCAGGACTTCGCCAAGGCTTTCGAGCAGTGCGACGTGATCCTGACCCCGACCGCGCCTTCGGCCGCGTTTGGGATCGGCGAGACGACCGACCCGCTGGCGATGTATTTGAATGACGTGTTTGCCGTGCCGGCCAGCCTCGCGGGGCTTCCGGCGATGAGCGTCCCGGGCGGGCTGGACGGGCAGGGGCTTCCGCTCGGCCTGCACCTGATCGGCAACGAGCTCGACGAGCAGATGGTGCTCAACGCCGGCCTCGCGATCGAGGAGCGCGCCGGCTTCACCGCACGTCCGGACAAATGGTGGTGACGATGGCTGACGCAAACGCACCTTTCCGCATCAGGGGCGAAACCGGCGAATGGGAGGTCGTGGTCGGCCTCGAGGTCCACGCCCAGATCACCGCGAGCAAAGCCAAGCTCTTCTCGGGCGCCGCTACTGCGTTCGGGGCTGAGCCCAATACGCAGGTTAGCCTTGTCGACGCTGCAATGCCCGGCATGCTTCCGGTCCCGAACCGCGAGTGCATCCGCCAGGCGGTGCGCACCGGCATGGCGCTCGACGCCAAGATCAACAAATGGTCGCGCTTCGACCGCAAGAATTACTTCTACGCCGACCTGCCGCAGGGGTACCAGATCAGCCAGCTCTACCACCCGCTGGTCGGAGAGGGCGAAGTCACCGTCCTCACCGACGAAAAGGACGAGAGCAGCGCCAAAAATATCGGCATCGAACGCATCCACGTCGAGCAGGACGCGGGCAAGCTGATGCACGACCAGCATCCGACGATGAGCTACGTCGATCTCAACCGGTCGGGCGTTGCGCTGATGGAGATCGTGTCGCGGCCCGACATGCGTTCTCCTGCCGAAGCAGGGGCTTATCTCAAGAAGCTGAGGTCGATCCTGCGCTATGTCGGCTCGTGCGACGGCAATATGGACGAGGGCTCCATGCGCGCCGACGTCAACGTCAGCGTCCGCAAGCCCGGCCCAAACGGCGAAGAGACTCCGTTCGGCACCCGCACCGAGACCAAGAACGTCAATTCAGTGCGCTTCGTCATGGCGGTCGTCGAGCATGAAGCGAAGCGCCAGGTCGAGCTGATCGAGAGCGGCGGCGCCGTCGCGCAGGAAACGCGGCTGTTCGACCCCGACAAGGGCGTGACGCGCTCGCTCCGGTCGAAGGAAGACGCGCACGACTACCGCTACTTCCCCGACCCGGACCTGCTCCCCTTGGAGCTGGACGACGCCTTCCTCGAGGAATGTCGCGGCTCCTTGCCCGAGCTGCCCGACGACAAGCGCAAGCGCTATGAAGGGCTAGGCATAACCCCTTACAACGCCAGCGTTTTGACCGCGGAGGTCGAGACCGCGCGCTGGTTCGATGCTCTGCTCGAAGCCGGCGTCGAACCGAAGCAGGGTGCCAATTGGGTCGTCGCCGAGCTTTTCGGCGCGCTCAACCGTCGCGGCGAAAGCATTGACGCAAGCCCGGTTTCACCGACGCAAGCCGCGGAACTGCTGAAGCTCGTCGCGGATGGCACGATCAGCGGCACCATCGCCAAGCAGGTGTTCGAGATCATGCTCGAAAGCGGCGAGGGCGCGGCTGCGATCGTCGAGAGCCGCGGCCTCAAGCAGACCAGCGACACCGGTGCGATCGACGCGGAGATCGACAAGATCCTCGCCGCCAACGCCGACAAGGTCGCCGAATATAAGGCCGGAAAGCAGCAGCTGTTCGGCTTCTTCGTCGGCCAGACGATGAAAGCCATGCAGGGCAAGGCCAACCCGCAGCTCGTCAACGAACGGCTGCGGACGAAATTGTCATAATCGAGTCATTGCGAGGAGCGTAGCGACGCGGCAATCCACCTTCTGGATTGCTTCGCTGCGCTCGCAATGACGGGGAGATTTGAATGCGTTTGAGGTTGCTTGCCGCGTCTGCGGCGTTGTTCGCCACCCAGTCCGCGGCCCAGGCGCCGAGCCCGCCCAAGCTCCTGGTCGTCATCTCCGTCGACCAATTCTCCGCGAACCTCTTCGACGAATATCGCCCGAAATTCACCGAAGGGATGTCACGCCTCGCGTCGGGAACCGTCTTCCACAATGGCTATCAAAGCCATGCGGCGACCGAGACCTGCCCGGGCCATTCGACGATCCTGACCGGCGACCATCCCTCGCGCACCGGGATCATCGCCAACACCTGGTACGACCAGTCGATCGGCCGCAGCGACAAGACCGTTTATTGCGCCGAGGACGAGACTCAGCCCGGCACCAGCTCGATCGCCTACAAGGTTTCGCCGAAGCATCTGCTGGTCCCGACGCTCGGCGAACTGATGAAGCGCCAATGGCCGGGCAGCCGCACCGTCGCCGTCTCGGGCAAGGACCGCGCGGCCGTGATGATGAGCGGC
>JAFBAM010000230.1 GCA_019247755.1 Sphingomonas sp. | reverse complement strand
GATCGCGGACGAGGTCGCCGAGCTGTTCCCCGACGCGCGCACCGCCATCGTCACGTCGGACACGATCTGGTCGCCGCTCCGCGCCGCCGAGTTTGTCGGCGCGATGGAAGCCGGCGCCATCGACGTGGTCGTCGGCACGCAGCTGGTCACTAAGGGCTACCACTTTCCGAACCTGACCCTGGTCGGCGTCGTCGATGCCGACCTCGGACTCGCCGGCGGCGACCTGCGCGCAGCCGAGCGGAGCTTTCAGCAAATCCAGCAGGTCGCGGGGCGCGCCGGTCGCGGCGACAAGCCGGGCCGCGTGTTCGTCCAAACCCACGACCCCGACGCGCCGGTGATCGCGGCGCTCGTCAAGGGCGATGCGGCGGGCTTCTACGCCGCCGAGACCGACGCCCGGCGCGAGGCCGCAATGCCGCCGTTCGGGCGCCTTGCAGCAATCGTGGTTTCCGCCGAGGATTCGAGCGAAGCAGAAGCCGTCGCCCGCCGGATCGGTCACGCCGCTCCTGAAGTCGAAGGCATGGCGGTGTTCGGGCCAGCCCCTGCCCCGCTCGCGATGCTCCGCGGCCGCCACCGCCAGCGGCTGCTTGTCCATGCCAAGCGCAGCCTCGATGTGCAGGACGTCATCCGCGAGTGGCTGGCTGCGCTCGATTGGAGCGCCAAGGTCCGAGTCAGCGTCGACGTCGACCCTTACAGCTTCGTGTAAGCGACAGAAAACTCAACGAATTCGGTATCTTGCCTCCTGACAAACGGCTGTTAAGCTTGCCGCCAAGAGGGGGGTCAATGAAACACGTGTTTGGTGCTTTCATCGGCGCTGCGGCGCTTTGCTCCGCGGGCGCGGCCGAGGCCGAGTGGCGGCGGTTCGAGACACAGCATTTCATCATCTACAGCGAAAGCGCGGACAAGCGGGTCAATGAGCTCGCGACCGGGCTCGAGAGCGTCGACGGCCTGATGCGAATGGCCACCGGCCTGCCGATGGGCGCGGCGCCGGTCAAAGTCCGCATCTACGAAATGGGTGACGAGGGCCAGGTTCAAGCGGCTCTGGGCGAACAAGGCACGGGGATCGCTGGTTTCTACACCAGCAACGGCCTCGGCCCCTACGCGGTGACCCTGCGAAAGGCCTATTCAGCAGAAGGAAGCTTCACCGCTGAAATCGTGTTGCATCACGAATATGCACATCATTTCATGCTGCAATATTTCCCCGGCCTTTATCCCGGCTGGTACGTCGAAGGGTTCGCCGAGCTGATCGGAGCGAGCAAGACCCTTCCCGATGGGAAGCTCGCTTACGGCTTTCCGGCCAAATATCGCGGTGACGAGATTTCAGGCGTCTGGGTCGATATGCGCGATATCCTGCTGAAGGACCCGGAAAAGGTTCCGTTCGACGTATACGGGCAAGGCTGGGCGATGACCCATTATCTCACCTTCTCAAAGGAGAGGGCCGGCCAGTTGCGCCGCTACCTTGGGGCGCTAACCGCCGGCAAATCAGCAGAAGAGGCCGCCAAGGCGTTCGGCGATCTCCAGACTCTCAATCGGGAGGCGCACGCCTACCTCGCTGCCGGCCAGTTCAACTATCATCCGGTCAGCGTGCCGATCCAGCAGCCCGTGATCCAGAAGGTATCGGCGGTCGATCCTGGCGAAGCCGCCGTGATTCCCGAGACGATCGCGTTCAGCGACTTCGACATGAATGCGATCCGCAAGACTTCGGAACGGGACCAGGAGCGCAAGCGCCGTCAGACCGTGCTGGACCACGCGCGCGCCAAAGCCGCGCGCTTTCCGAACGATCCCTACGTCCTCTACCTCCTAGCGGAAATCGAGAGCGCGAACGGGAGCAAACAGGCCGCGGAAGCTGCCGCGGACAAGCTGCTTTCCATCCAGCCGAACCACACTGGCGGAATGCTGATCAAATCGATGCTGATGTCGGACGCGGCAGCGTCGTTGAGCGGCCCTGCGAGAGCGGACAAGGCAGCCGAGGCCCGCCGGCTTGCCATGGCTGCGAACAAGGCGGAGCCCGACAATCCGCTAACCTATGTCGCTTATTACAAGAGCTTCCCGGCTGCCGGCCAACCGGCGCCAGCGAGCGCAGTTGATGGGCTCTCGGCGGCGGTCGAGAAGCTGCCAAGCAACGATAACGTGCGCGGAATGCTGGTCGACGAGCTGGCGAATGAAGGAAAGTTCGCTGACGCGATATTCGTGCTGATGCCGCTTGCCAACGACCCGCATGAGTCACCTCAGCGCCAAGCGGCTCGCGACAAGATGGCGAAGCTGAAGGCCAGGGCTGCGGGACAAGCGGCGCCGCAGCCTGCGAAGAGCTAGGTCGGTCGACGACGCGACCACATTGGCCTGACGACCGCGCCACGGTTCAACGCTAGCCACAAGAACCAGAGCCCGGCGGTCGTCGCGAGGGTGAGGCAGATCAGCGAGGCCTCCAGACCGAACGCTCCACCGGTCAAAAGGGTTGGGCCCTCCAGCGCCGAATGTAGCAAACCGTTGGGCGGACCGCCTGAGACGGGCACGCCGAACACAGGACCCTGGATGAAATTCCATGCCGCATGGAGGCCGATCGGCATCCACAAGCTTCGCGTCAGCATGTAGACGCTGCCAAGCAGCAAACCAGCCTCAATGGCGATCGCGAATGACGAGAACCATGTGGCCCCCGGGTTGAGGATATGAGCGATGCCGAACAGAGCCGAAGTAACGATCAGCGCCGCCCAGCTACCCGCGAACTCCTCGATCCAGCGAAAGAGAATCCCGCGAAAAAAGATCTCTTCCATGAAGCCCGGCATGATCGAGGTCGCGATGACGGGAACCAGAATTTCCGAGACCGTTCCGCGCCCGGTCACTCGATAAACGCCAAACGCAGCAGCAACGCCGACGACGGCGCTGAACAAGGCAGCTCCGGTTGCCAGCCCTCGGACAAGGTCGGGAACCGCGCCGGCAGTGCGCAAATCGTCCCTTGGACGCTTCCCTAGACGTGTGATCGCCAACTTGTAGGTAACCAACGTCAATGTCAGCGTGACCGCCGCTTGGATGATCGCTGTTGCTGGTTGCCCGGCAGAGACGAACTGCCCGAGATAGAAGCCGAGCCTTACTGCCATCAGGTAGAACGCGATCGCGACGACCATCGCCACGAGCGGGAAATCAACGAAGCGATTCCAGAGCGGCCGCTCCGGCGATGCGAGATCGTTCATGCCCTCTCCTCCGGCTCAAGCGTTGAGCTGAAGGGATGGGCAAGAGCAAGAGTTAGAGCGGCAGCTCCGGCGCTGGCTCGCGGTGGCCTTCGGCGGCGAGCAAATGCCGCTTGCGATCGAGTCCGCCCCCGTAGCCGCCAAGCGTGCCGTCACTGCGGATCACGCGGTGGCAGGGGATGAGCACAACGACGTGGTTGTCGCCATTGGCGCTGCCGACTGCGCGAACGGCCTTGGGATGACCGATCGCGGCTGCGATCTCGGCGTAGCTCCTGGTCTCGCCCGCGGGGATTTTGCGCAGCTCCTTCCAAACCGCTTCCTGGAACGCCGTACCAGCGACGTCGATCGGCAAGTCGGGCGTGGCGAGCGGACGTTGGATCGCTTCGAGCGCACCCTCGACCAGCTCTTTGAGGCCGCCGTCATCCTGCACGATCGTGGCGTTGGGGAACAAGCGCCGAAGCGACGCTTCGCTATCGTCGAAGGTCAGCCGGCAGATGCCTTTGCTTGTCGCGGCAATGAACATCTCCCCGAGTGGGCTGTCAAAATGCGTCCAGCGGATGGTCTCGCCACGGCCGCCGTCGCGCCATGCCGATGGTGTCATGCCGAGCCTTTCCTTGGCGTCGCTGTAGAAACTGCTCGGTCCCGAATAGCCCGCGTCATAGACGGCGTCGGTGACGCGGCCGTTAGCCTTTAGCGCCGCCTCGGTTCGGCGGTTGCGAAGGGCGCGCGAATACTCCGCCGGTGAGACGCCAAGGTCACGCTTGAAGATGCGCTGGAAGTGGTGCGGCGCGTAGCCGACGGCAGCCGCCAGCTCGTCGAGCGTCGGTGCTTCTTCGGCTTGTTCGATGAGTTTCACGGCCCGGGCGACTGCCTCGCGGTCGCGGCCAACTTCGTCAGGCTTGCACCGCTGACATGAGCGGTAACCTGCTGAGCGTGCTTCTTCCCCCGTGGAGAAGAATTCGACGTTCTCGCGCTTTGGCCGGCGAGCCGGACAACTCGGCTTGCAGTAGATGCCGGTCGTCTTAACCGCGCCGATGACACGGCCGTCCCAGGCTCGGTCGCGGCGCATGAACGCCGCCCAGGCGGTGTCCGCATCGAGGCGCGACACATTGTCCATCGGCGCCGATGTACGCTCGCTAAGCTGCGGTGCAAGGCTCGCCATTGTCAGTTCCTTTCAATCTTGGCCGAGAAGCAGCCGCGTCCGGCGTTATGGGCGTGGATCGTCTCGATCGCCGGGTTTTCGAATAGCTTGCGAATGCCCGCATCCGCTTCGCCCGGCTGGGTCAGGATCGCGTCGGCCATCATGCCGTCCTTGTCGAAGCCACGCAGCGACAGGACTCGGGGTTCGAACACCGGCGGGACCTGATCGACATAGTCGCCCTGCTCTTCCTCGCCTTCGGTCACAAAGATGGCGTGGCTGGCGCGATAGGGGTTCGCGACATCGTGGCTGACGTGGTTGAGCAGCAGCACGCTTTCACCGAGATCGCGGTCGGTAAGACTGACGCGGCATGGGAAGCTCGGCTTCTCGGTGACGGTCATGCGGACGACGCCATGGTCTGCCAGCTCGGCATCGGAGAGGCCGAAGAGGTGGCGGTACGGAGCGGGGTCGATGCCCTTGATTCGGTAGGTCATGAGGCGCTTTTAGGCAGCGTCCCACGCCACGGCATCCGCAACCTTGCGGTCAAACCGAATCCAAGCGGTTGCATCACTGCTGACCGCTTGCTAGGGGCCTCGCAACCCATGGGGGCGTGTCGGGGCTAAGCCCGTGGCAACGCCCCGATTTTTCATGGGGCAACATTTCCGTTTCTGGAGCTTTTCGCGCGTGGAGACATCCGGCGGCATTCGGGCAAGCTTAGCAGGGCGTTATGCGTCCGCTCTGTTCGACCTTGCCCGCGACCAACGGCAGATCGAATCCGTCGGCAACAGCCTCGATGCGCTGGGCCAGGTGCTGCTCGATTCCAAGGATTTCGCCGAGCTGGTCTCGAGTCCGCTCGTATCTCGCGATGAGGCCGGCAAGGCCTTCGCCGCGATTGCGCCGGAG
>JAFBAM010000149.1 GCA_019247755.1 Sphingomonas sp. | reverse complement strand
GGCTGGGCTTCTGATCCAGCTTGCATGAGCCGGCGGGCTTTGCGATAAGCGCCATCCTTCGACGGAGCGCGGGCGTAGCTCAGGGGTAGAGCACAACCTTGCCAAGGTTGGGGTCGGGCGTTCGAATCGCCTCGCCCGCTCCATTTTCTGTTGGACGACAGAGAAGGCTGGACTCCGGCGCATTTGTCTGGACTCCGGCCTTCTGCGTTTGGGCCACAGCGAAGCGACCCACCCCGGTGGTGCGCACGCAGCCGATCGGCGCCCAAATCCGTGACATGGCAACGAGTTAGTGCTAGTTGAGGGTAGCGGCGCCGCCGGGTCGGCTGCGCGGCAAACACCCCCAACGCCAGACGGTAGTCACGGCTTTCCGCCGGAGGTTTGACCTCCGCTGGCCTGCATTCTCAATTCAGGAACTGCAATGCATATCGAGCTTCTGAGCGCGGTTCGTCGCGCTTCGCCCAATGACATGTCGCCGCCGCACCAGGGCACTTGGCCTCAACCTGCGGGCGTGACCGCCTCCGCCTGGGTCGAACCCGGCGATCAGGTGTGCGTGTATCTGCTGAAGCTGCACGGCGCGAAGGACCAGGTTGAACTTCCTTGGGGCCGGGTCGACGACGCTACCGATGAGCTGGACTTCACCGCCTGGGCCGAAGGCAAGAGCTTCGCGCGCGCTTGCCTGATCCCGGCCGGCGAGCTGCGTCAGAAGTGCGACGCCGGCGACGTTCGCGGCACCGTCACCTACAAGCCGACGTACCCTGGCAGCTTCGCCGGCTTCTGGGTGCCTGCCAAGCCGCATCTCTATCAACCCGTCGCCTTCATGCTCCTGACCGCGCCGGCCGGCCCCGACCTCGCGCCGTATTGCGAACGCCAGCCGATCTTCATCTCGGCGGAGAACGCGGACGAGTGGCTGAATCCGAAGGTCAACACCGTTCGCTTCCAGCATGAACCGCCGCGCGGGACGTTCACCGTCCTGGGTGTTGAGGAGGTTGAGCCGGCGATGGCTTAGCGTCTGCACAGCCACGAGGTCACGAGGCTACGCTAGGGCCAAGGCCCGCCTTCGAGCAATGCAATCCATGCTATAGTCGCTCTCTCGGCGCGCCGTGAGCGTGTCGCCACGGGTCGAGCCCCATGCACATCGTGCGCCTCAAGATTCTTGGGTTCCGTGGCATCTCCTCGGCCGACCTGACGCTTGGCCGACATGTCGTGCTCGTTGGGCCAAACAACAGCGGCAAGACCACCGTCATCGAGGCGCTCGCTCTGCTATTCGGGCGCGATCGGCTCGTGCGGCGCTTAACAGAGCACGACTTCCACGGCAGTGCGCCAGATGAAGGCTCACGCATCATTTGCATCGCCACTGTGACGGGCTTCGCACCGAACGACCCACAACACCACCCTTCCTGGTTTAGCCCCGAACGCGGTGTTGAGAAGTGGTTAGACCCGCACGCAAACACGCTGAGCGCCGTCCCTGATGCGCACCATGTCGACTTGGCTGTGCAGATCGGCTTCGCGGCGCGGTTTGATCTAGATGAGTTGGAAGCGGAAACGAGCCGCTTCTTTGTCGATGATGAAGCAACCTTGGGCGATCCGTTCGCCGAGGGCGCGCACCTCCGGACCGTTCAGGCCAGAACTCTCCAGGAATTAGGCTTCTTCCTGGTTCCCGCATCGCGCACATGGGATCGCTGGATTTCCTTCCAGTCAGAGCTTTTCCGTCGGGTCGTTGCGACGCTCGGCGGTATCCCAGCGCAAGCCGTCCGAGCCGAACGAGCCCGGCTCTGGACACCGCCGGCGGGAGAGCGGCTAGATGACCAGGCGGGCCTCTCGGACATTGTGGCCGCCGCCAACGGAGAGTTGCACAGACTGTTGGCTAGCGCGCCCAAGCTCCAGTTGCGACTAACCGCGACCGACAGCGACTCCGTCCTCGAAAGCGTAGTGCCGCACTTTGTTCAAGGAGCCGGACCGACCCTTCCATCGCAGCGACAAGGCACGGGCCTCGTTTCTCTCCAAAGCCTCCTCCTGCTGATGCAATTCGGCAAAGCGCGGGCGGAAACCGGTCAGTCTTTCACGCTCGCCGTCGAAGAGCCTGAATTGCACATCCAGCCCTCGCAGCAAAAGCGCTTGGTGAACCGCCTAAACGCGCTTTGCGACCAAACGATCGTTACGACACATTCACCAATCGTGGCCGCGATGTTTCCGGCGCCAGATACCCTCTTCATCGAGACGCGCGACGGCATCTTGAGTGCCAAGCCCCTCATGGCCACGGTCCCCGCGCAGCCGACCAACCATCAACAGCATTTGCTTTTCGCTTGGCGGCAGAGGCTGGTCGGTGCGCTCATGCACGAGTGTGTGCTGATCCCTGAAGGAGTGTCTGACGTCGCGTGGCTTGAGGCGCTGCAGACGGCCTTAGAACTACACCAAGGCTGGCAGGACGTGGAGGATGGTGGGTCGCTGCTTTCCACCTTCGTTGGTGTTGTGCCCACCATCGACGCGAAGATAGCGGAAACCTTCGCACTGGTGAGCGCCGTTCACCCTCGACCCTGCGTCCTCGTCGATGGAGACCACAACGGACGCCAGTACTTCGATGCCATCAAAATTAGAGCACCGCCGCCACGCTGCGTGGTGTTCTGGCCGCAGACGTGGGCCATGGAAAATGTGGTTTCGTGGATTGTTGGCGCCGACGAAGCTCCGATGCTCGCCGCGCTAGGAACCGCGCTGGGCATACCGCTTGGCAATGCTCAGGCGCTGACGGAACACTTGCTAACACAGAAGTCCTACGCGCCGACGCATGAGAGCGTAGCCGTCACCATTATGGCCAACGCTGCTTGCAGGTTGCGCGCGGCGCAGTTGTTAGCAGCCTTATGCGATGTCCTGCGCGATCCCGTGAACGCAACTACGCCGCTCTTCGTGCGCGTGCCGGCGGACTCGACGGCCGCGATGCACGTGTTCCGATTTGCCCCGCCATGAGCTTCGATTTCTTCGAAGGAGCGGCGGGGACGGGGAAGACCCACAATCTCGTGGGACGTGCGGCCGAGCTTGTCGAGGGCGGCGCGCTTGGCGCTGGCCAGAAGGTCCTAGCTCTCACCTTCATGAACGGTGCGCGACGGCGACTGGATTCGCGGCTTGGGGAGCGTCCGGTCTTCCGTCGACGCTTCGATTGTCAGACGTTCGACGTGTTCGCGCGGACGCTGACTGCGCGGCGCCGAAGCTTGGTCACGCAAGCTATGCTGGCGCAGACCGATGGTCTGAACGAGTTCGACAGACCGTGCGCCCTCGCGGGGTCGCTCTTGGAATACGAACTCGTGCGCCGCTGGGTGGCGAGAAGCTTTCCGCTGGTCTTGGTCGATGAAGCGCAAGACCTGGATGATCACCGACTGCGCATTCTCCAAGGGCTCGCGCCGTCCTCGCTCATCGTGTCGGCTGCGGATGCGTTTCAGTGTCTTCAGAATGGGCGGGACACCGCCGCCCTAATGAGCTGGCTTGAAGCAGCCGGGGACACTCACAGACTCACTCAGGTGCGCCGGACCGATCGGCCAGGGCTTCTAGCCGCCGCCCTGGCGGTGCGCGATGGTCGGGACATCAAGACCGTCCTGACGGCTAACGCCTACGACGGTAGGACGACATGGAACGGTGCCGGCTTCCGTCTGACGGAAGCCCAAGCGACGAACGCCAATCCCGCGCTCTTGGTGTGGTCGATTGCAAACGACATTTCGCAACGCCAAGGCCCGGTCGTTATTCTGACTCCGGACGCCAGCAACGCGATTGTTCGTACCGCGCTCGGTACCGTCCAGACCAAGCAACACACGCGGAAGAACGGCGCGACCTTCGGGCCGTATCAGCTCACTTGGGACCGCCACGACAACGAAGAAGCGGATGAGTTGCTCGCCCCTATCACGCTGCCGGAGTCGGCGTCCTACGCCGATCTTCGCGCGCTGCTGGCGCCGTTGGGCGGAAAGGCAGCGATCGCGCAGGCGATCAACCACATGGATCGTCTGCGCAGAGTGCATGGGAGAACAGCCTTCACGGCGACGCAAGTTACCGAGTTCGTGCGAGACGCCGTTCGGAGCCGTTCACGTCTGGGGTTCGTGCAGCATCGCGGTCATGTCGCGATGACGATCCAGCGGGCCAAGAACCGGGAGTTTCCCAACGTTATCGTCCTCTGGCCGCACACCGTCACGGGCAGCGCAGAGCACTTGCGGAGGTTGCTCTACAACGGCATCACCCGTGCGAAGAACCACTGCACCGTCATCGTGCTCGGGCAAGGGCGACTCAGCGCCCCCCCATTCGCCTAGTCATCGAAGGGCGTGGATAAACGGCCTACCCATGTCGGACGAAACAGTCGGAGAAAACAACGTCTGTGCCGATTGTGTCGGCGATGAATATCTTCGCAATGAGATCGCGACGCACGGCGGCGAAGCGGCGTGTTCTTATTGCGAGAAGACCGGACGATGCTTCACGGTGGAAGAACTCGCGGACTGGCTTGAGGCCGCATTCGAGCGCCATTTTCAACGGACGCCCACCGAGCCTTCTGGCTACGAGTATGCGCTGATAAAGGAGGGTGATCTTGATTGGGAACGCCGGGGCGACCCCACGGCGTTCGTTATCGCCGGTACGGCCCGCGTTGACGAAGCGATAGCCGAGGACATCCAGTCGGTCCTGGAAGATCGTCACTACGACTTCGATGAAGCCGCGATGGGCGAGGAGTCGGAATATGCGGCCGACGCATATTATGCCGAGGCTCCTTCTAACGATGTGGAGTTCCAAGCGAGTTGGCGGGAGTTCGAGAAAGGGCTGAAGGCAAGGGCCAGGTACTTCAGCCATCAGGCCGACGCCACGCTAGGTATGATCTTCGATGGCCTGTCCTCGCTGAAGACCTGGCAAAGCGAAGCTGCGATCCGCACCATCGGTCCAGGGACAGACGTGGTGAAGCTGCATCGAGCCCGCGTCTTCCAGTCGGATGAGAAGCTTCGACAAGCGCTTTCTGACCCCGAACGCTGGATCGGGTCCCCAGCGACCGAATTCGCTGTCGCAGGCCGGATGAACGCCCGAGGCATCTCGACGTTCTACGGCGCCTCCGACAAGCAGACAGCGGTCAATGAAGTGAGGCCACCAGTTGGCAGCCGCGCAGTCACTGCTGAGTTCGAGATTCTACGCCCGTTGAAGATTCTCGACGTCGACATCCTGAGGTCGATCTACGTTGAGGGGAGCCTTTTCGATCCCGCGCATGCTGGCCGTCTAGAGAAAGCCAAGTTTCTAGCCAGCTTGGCGAGCCGGATCACCAAGTCCATTATGCCCGACGATGAGCCGGTGGACTACCTGGTCACTCAGGTCATGGCGGAATATTTAGCAGAGCGCGCTGATCCGCCGCTTGACGGAATTAGATACGCATCCGCTCAAGGCGGTAGTTCATCGTTTAACGTCGCACTGTTCAACAAAGCCGCTCGGGTTGAGCCACACCGCGCCCCGGCGGGCACGAAGACCGAGGTCAACATCTACGAACAGGACGAAGACGGCTGGCACGAAAGCTATTCGATTTGGGAGCGGGTGCCGAAGGTCGAGGAGGTGGCCACCCCGATCAAGAGCGGCATTCCCGACTTCGCGGCGATTCTATCGAGCAGCTCACGGCTGGACGAGGACGAACGGGATATGACGCTTCGTCTCGACCGACCTTCACTGAGGGTTCAGCACATCGAGACGGTCACGATCGTCGGGCATGAACGCCATGTACTGCAGCATCAATCCGAACTCTCTGCCAACACTAGCTCCTCCGACGACCCGTTCTAGCTAGTTTCGCGACCGCAGCGACCCTCTCGCAGGAAAGCTTTCAGACCCCAGATTTTTGCTCAGTGCGCATATCCGCCAGGAATTCCGACCCCGGCCTCACGCCCGTCACCAGCAGCCGGTCCCTTGCCCGCGTGCAGGCCACATAGAGTAGGTGGCGCTCGGTGTCGTAGACGTCGTCGAGGTCGCTCTCCTCGACGACTGCATCAACACGCTCGGCCAAGGGGAGCACGTCATCGTCGCAGGCCATCACGACGACCGCCTTGAACTCCAGCCCCTTCGCGAGGTGCATGTTGCCGATTGCCACTCGGCCGGAGGCATCGACCGATCGATTGGACAACTCGGTGCTATCCAAGCCTGCAGCGGCCACAGCGCCGCGCGCTCTTGGCAACTCGCGACGAGAACGGACGAAAACGCCGATCTCGCCAGCACCGATCCCGTCGTTGACCGCCGCTTGCAAGAACGTCGTGACCCTCGCTTGCTCGTCGTCCACGTTCTCCGCGAGAGCGACGTCGGGTGACGCGCCCTCAAACACCGACACGGCGCCCCGCCTGTCTTCTTCGAGCCCGTCGACGTCGCGGACCGAGTCCGGCAGGAGCCGATCGGCGGCTTCTCGAATTTGGCGGGAGGTGCGGTAGTTCACCTTGAGTGTGGCGGATCGACCTCGAACGTCCGCGCCGAGCGACTTCCACGAGAACGGCTGCTGGAAAATGCGCTGGCCCAGATCGCCTGCGAAGAAGAGTCGATCCTGGCCGGGCGGCACGACCGCTATCATCATTCGCAGTTCCGGCACGCCGAGGTCCTGAGCCTCATCGACAACGACGTGGCTGAAGGGCTTCTGTTCGCGCTCGGCGTAGTGGTCAGCCAAATCGTGAAACACGCTGGCCCAAGTGATCACCCCCTGCGCCCGCAGCCGCTGCCGCGTCGCTTCAAAGACCGGCCAGAGCGCGCCTCGCTGCTTGGCGCCGAGACGATTTCGGCGGCCTAGCCTGGGAACCGTGGCGTATGTTTCAGCGTCAGCCAACCTCGGCGACCCGTCGGTGGATCTCCTGTTTACCGAGCGGCGGCCGCTGAAGTGCGAGGCCCTCCGCCAGCCTTACCAGATCGACGGCGAGCGAGCGCCAGCGGCGGCGATCCGAGCGCGGGCGCCGCCCCAGACCTGCAAGGCCCTCCGCGCGGTAAAGGTCCCGCCAGCGGCGAGCCGTGCGGTACGCCAGGCCCGTCTCACGGCAGAGGTCGAGGAGCGCCCTTCCCTCTTCAAGATGCGGCCTTAGCTGCTCAAATCGAGCGAGGGCCAAAGCCCGCGCCGCGTCCGGGATCGCCGCTAGTTCGCTCAGCTCCATACCCATTCAGGGCGTCCCGCTCGGCCGTTCGTTCTGGCAACATGTGGCCAAATAATTTGGTGCTCAAGGGTTGAGGGTATAGCAAGAGTGCTATATTTGGAGCGATCGATTTCGCCGGTCACAGCGAGCTTGGGCGCCGAATGACATGGACGGTGGAAACGCTCGGAGAGTTGGTCGACGCCGAAATCGCAGCCTTGCCGAAAGACATGCAGGCGGCGTTCCTGCGACTGGCGGAGCGCATCGAAGCCGTCGGTCTGGAGAGGATCGGTCAGCCGCACGTCAAGCACCTGCAGGACAAGCTCTGGGAAATGCGCCTCAGCGGGCGGGATGGGATCGCCAGGGCTCTATACGTCACGGCCATCGGACGCCGCGTGATCGTGGTCCACGCTTTCGTCAAGAAGACCCAGAAGACACCGCGGGCCGCTATCGAGTTGGCCTTGCGGCGAGCGAAGGAGATTGAGCCATGACGAGCCTCGCAAAGCTTCGGCAGGGGCTGCTGACAGACCCCGAGGTAAAGGCGGAATATGACCGGCTGGGACCGATCTACGCTGTCGTCGGCGAGATGATCGAGGCTCGGCAAGCCGCCGGCCTTACTCAGACCGAGATCGCG
The DNA here is from genome assembly GCA_019247755.1 of Sphingomonas sp. Classification (GTDB taxonomy): domain Bacteria; phylum Pseudomonadota; class Alphaproteobacteria; order Sphingomonadales; family Sphingomonadaceae; genus Sphingomicrobium. Next base: position 381 of record JAFBAM010000149.1, on the reverse strand, counting down.
ACCCGGATGGGCACGTCGCAATCGGTCGTGGCGCGTTTGGAAAACGCCCGGCACATGCCGACCTTCGACATGATTGACCGCTACGCGAAAGCGCTCGGTCGCCGCCTCGACATCCACCTGGCGCCAGACGATCGCGAACTCCGCGCGTCGTAGTTCCAGAATGCCATCCAGCGTCCGATTTGGCCATTTATTCTGGCAATATATGGCCAAATAAATTGGCACTCAACAGCCGCGCCCAATATTTGGCCACTAGTTGACAGGTCGGTCGGCGGGTCTTGATATCACCGAGGCGAATTCGATATCACAATCAAAGGCGCAGAAGGTGAACTCAGCATGCCCGCAGTGACGACCCGCAACCTGTCCGAAGAAACCCATCGAGCC
>JAFBAM010000074.1 GCA_019247755.1 Sphingomonas sp. | reverse complement strand
TTGGTCTCGGATACCGGCGACATCCAGATCTTCTTCACGACGTCCATGCCCTCGATGACGTGGCCGAAGGCGGCGAAGCCCGTCGCGTCGCCGCCGTGGCCGTTCGCATCGAGCCCGGGCTGGTCGGAGACGAGGATGAAGAAGTCGCCGCGGGCCGTCCCCGCGCCGCCATTGGCCATGGAAATCGCGCCGGCGACATTATGAAGGCCGGTCTGGGTGGTCGGCTCGTGGGCGATCGGCGGATAGAGCTTGCGCGCATCCGACCGAACGCCGCCCTGGATCAACCCGCCATCCACGCCTTCGCCGTCCTTGACGTGCATCGCCCGGTAGAAGTTCTCGCCGTCGAGCCGGTGCGCGTCGACATAGCGAAGGAAGTTAGCGGTGGTGACCGGAGCGTGCGCGCGATCGAGGGCGACCACGATCCGGCCGGCGCTGGTGTCGATCGCGACGGGCACCAGGTCTTCCGTGGGAGCGGTCGCTGCCGCCGGCGGCGCAGCAGCCTGGCTGAAAGCGGGAGCGGAGAGCGCGGCAGCTAGTACGGCGGCAAGGGATCGATGCTTCATGGCGTGGCCCATAGCAAAGCCTTCATGAACACCGCCACATCCTAACCCCCAGGGGCTTTTCCCCTTCGGGCCAAGTCCTTATAGGCGGCCCATGCCCACCCTGGAGCTGCCGAATCCAGCCGTGCTGCCGGCCGACTGGCGCGATTTCGTCGCGCTGACCAAGCCGCGCGTGATGAGCCTTGTCGTATTCTCCGGCCTATGCGGACTGCTGGTCGCGCCGGTGCAGCTGCCGGTGGTGCTGAGCTTCGCCGCGATCCTGTGCATTGCCCTCGGCGCCGGAGCGTGCGGCGCCCTCAACCAATGGTATGAGGTCGAGGTCGACGCCAAGATGCGGCGGACGGCCAAGCGTCCGCTTCCCGCCGGCCGGATGGACCCCCAGTCGGCGCTGCATTTCGGTGTGGGCCTGGGCGCCTTGTCGGTGCTGCTGATGGGCCTCGCGACAAACTGGCTCGCGGCGGCAATGCTGCTGGCCTCGATCCTATTCTATGTGCTGATCTATACCGTGTGGCTGAAGCCGCGGACCGCGCAGAATATCGTCATTGGCGGCGCGGCCGGGGCGTTCCCGCCGCTAATCGGCTGGGTCGCAGCGACGGGGCAGGTCGCGACGCTGCCGCTGCTGCTGTTCGGGATCATCTTCCTCTGGACACCGCCGCATTTCTGGGCGCTGTCGCTGTTCGTCCGTTCCGACTATGCCGACGCCGGCATTCCGATGCTTCCCGTGGTCGCGGGCTTCGAGAGTACGCGGCGTCAGATCTTCCTCTATAGCCTGCCGATGGCGGCTGCTGCAGTCGCGCCGTGGCTGCTCGGCCTGACGGGCCCCGTCTTCGGCGTCAGCGCGGCCGTGCTGAGCCTGGTTTTCCTGGTCCTGGCCGGGCGCGTTGCGGCGAACCGCGCGACCGATCCCAAGGACATGGGCGCGGAGAAGCATTTGTTCGCTTATTCGGTCTTCTATCTTTTCGCACTGTTCACGGTGCTGGTCGCTGACCGGTTCCTACCGTGGTGAAGGTCGAGGACGAGATCATCCGCAAGCGCCAGCGGGAGCGCGCGCGGGTCATGGCGCTGCTGCTCGGCGCATTCGTCATCCTGATGTTCCTCATCACCATCGCCAAGACCGGAATGAATTGGTGAGCGACCGTCCGCAGAACGGACATCGCAAGACCCTGCTGATCTTGCTTTCGATCATTGCCGCAATGGTCGCGCTGACCGCCATCAGCCCGACCCTTTACCGGGCGTTTTGCGAAGCGACCGGCTTCGGCGGGACCACGCTGCGCGCGGACAAGGCGCCGGGCGCAGTAGCGGGCGAGGTCGGCGTTCGCTTCGATGCCAATATCCACCCCGGCCTGCCGTGGCGGTTCGAGCCCGAGCAGACGACGGTCAAAGTCCGGCCCGGCGCGCAGACGAAGATTTTCTACCGTGCCCAGAACCTCAGCTCGCGCGATTGGACGGGTCAGGCGGTCTACAATGTGTCCCCCGACCAGGTCGGCAAATATTTCAAGAAAATCCAATGCTTCTGCTTCAATGAGCAGACGCTGAAGGCCGGCCAGAAAGTGGACATGCCGGTCATCTTTTTCGTCGATCCCAAGATCAAGGAAGACCCGGACACCAGTGACGTCGACGAGATTACATTGAGCTACACATTTTATCCGGTGGAAACCCGGGCAACGGCTCGCTAGAGCCACGGCAAAGTCAAAGAGGGAAGCGTCGCAAAATGGCCGGAACGAAGAACCACGA
>JAFBAM010000042.1 GCA_019247755.1 Sphingomonas sp. | reverse complement strand
TTCTCCGCGACCCGCTGGACGGTCTTGTCGATATCCGACTGCTTGATATCGATCTTTTCCTGCTTGGCAGCCTGGATCTGGAGGGTCTCGTCGATCAGGTTCCGAAGGACCTGCTCGCTCAGGCGCTGACGCTCCTCGTCCGGAATTTTCCCGCCATTCGCGATGGCGAGAAGTGCGAGGCGCTGTTCGATGTCGGTCTGTGTGATGACGTCGCCATTCACGATCGCGGTCGCCTTCACCACGGAAGGCATAGCGGTCCCGAACACTTGCGGGTTCTCGGGAAGGCGCAGCGACTGGGTGCTGTTGACCTGTTGATCGGCCGGCGGCTGTTCTCCAGGCTGGGCGCTTTCCTGCGCTCCTGCACCGCTCGCGAGGCCAAGCGCGACGGCCGTGCCCGCGATGAATGCACGCGTCCTATTCACTCGAAAAGCTGCCACGTTCGGATTTTCCCTTAGTTCCCGTAATTTGCCACTGCCGCAGGGCCGCTGAACGCAGGCTTAGCGGCTGACCCCCTTGAAAGCCAAGTGAATGGCGAAAGTGCTTCCCTTGCGGAAGGCACCGATCTGCTCATAGTCGCGCCGCCAGGTGACGCCAAGCTCAAGGCAATCGTCTTCATATTCGATGCCGAGACGGTTGCGCACCGGCTCCCAGCCGTCGGCGGCGGACAGCGGATCTTCGTTCTTGTCAGTGAGATCGATGACGCTTGCGCCGAAGATCGACCAGTAACGCGCGAACTTGATCCGCGCCGCGACACGGAGTTCTTCCTTGTCCCGCAGGTCCTCGATCAAGGGATCGATATCTCGGTTTAGCCGCAAATAGCCGATCTGCGCGTAGGTTTGCGTTGTCCCGATCGTCAGGTCGACCTCATTCCGGCGAACTGCCAGATTGTCTTTGTCGAGACGATACCGATCGGTGATGTCGATGAAGCGGCCGTAACGGATCCGTGTTCTTCCGACGATATCGGAAACACGGTCCGTAAGCCCCGTACCTTCCGGAAAAATCGAGGTACGCCTGTTCAGGCGATAGCTTTGCCCGATGGTGCTCTCGATCGATAGATTCTTGCGCTCGAGCGACCAGTCGACGCCATAGGTCACGCGCGAGCTGTCCTCCCAGCGGTCGTATCCCGGGAAGCGGTTGAGGGCGAACAGATTGCTGTCCTCGAGATCGATCGACCGGGCATCCTCGTTCGGGATATTCATGTTCGGCGTTGGAGGCGTGAGGACCACCTGTACCCGGGGCACGAGGCGCTGAATGCCGCCCAACAGCGGACCGATGAACGGCCATCTGACATCGGCCGCAAGCGCACCGATGGCACGGGCATGCCAGCCGTTGGTACCGCGATAGATCGGCACGACCGTCTGTTGCGATTCGTCGGTGTGGTACAGGTCCCCGCGCCCGTATGCGGTGAAGTCGACCAGCTGGCCCCAGGGGGTAACGCGCCGCAAGTCCCACTGGACGCTGGCGAAGGCCCGCTGCGTGTCCTGTCCATCGATTCGAAGGATCGCGAGACTGTTCGCCTGGACCTGGACAGTCCCGCCTGCAACTTCCGCCACGCGGAAGCGCGCATCGATAGCGGGTAGCGCGATTGGGATCTGCTTCTGCCTGTCTTCCAGGCGGAGGCCCTCGAACGCCCAACCCGCGATGGAAATGTAGCTGTCGGGCGTGATGCGCTCGACATTGACGACGTTGCGGAGACGGTCGTCCGTCGTGAGGTCGTAACGTCGGGTGACCGTCTTGTCGGTCGCGACCCGAAGCGAAGTCGTGATGCTCCACGCCGGGCTAAGCTGCCAGCGGCCGTTGCCGTCGAAATAGCCGCGTAGGCTCTTTTCCTGCGGCGTCGTCGCCGTCGGATCGAGCTGGTCTATCCTGCCGTAAGTCAGGAAGCCGTTGATCTGGAATGCGCCCAAGCGGTTGAGATCGCGGTACGACATCTCGATCGCGGGCAAGACGCCGGTGTACACATGCGGAGTTATCGTTGCATCGCGATTGTCGGCGATCTGCAGGTGGTAGGGTACTGCAACCTCGAACCCGTTGCGGCTCGAGATCGAAATCTGTGGGACAAGCCAGCCGGTTGCGCCTTCAGCCCCTCGGGCGATCTTGAACACCGGCAGCAGCGGCAAGTTCATTCCGAACAGCTGAAGATGGCCGCCTTCGAACCGGATCCGCTTGCTCTTGGGATCGTCGATGACACGCGCTGCGGTTATCGCCCAGCTCGGCCGCTTCGGACAGCCGGTCTCAGTGGTGACGGGGCAGGGCGAGTAGATCGCATTGGAGAGAGACAGGACGCCGTTTGTTCGTGTGCCTCGTTGAGCAGCCAGCCGCCCGCCACTTTCCAGGACCACGGTTAGGTTGTCGACCGTCCCGTCACGCAGCGTATCGGTGAGTTGCACATTATCGCCAACCAGCTTGTCGCCTTCTGGCGTCACCACGACGACATTGCCTTTGGCGAAGACCTGGCCCGACTTCCGTTCCCAGACCACCTGGTCCGCGGCGAGGTAATTGCCCTCGCGGTTCATCCGTACTTCGCCGTTCGCAGTGACCACGTCAGCATCGCTGTCGTAGCTGACGCTGTCGGCGCTAAAGGCGACGATCTGGTCCTCGGAGACAGGTTGTGAGGTCGTTTGAACAACCGGAGCGGTCTGCGCGCCCGCTGTCGCCGGGAACGCGAGGAGCACGGGAAGCGCCGACCACCAGACAAATTTCGTCCGCAACGCTCGCTGCCCGCCTCGATTGAACCTTCCCAAGGGGCGAGCCTATCGCACCTGAAAGCCGCGCCGACAATCGCCTGGGTAAGGCCGCTGGCCGCTCCTTTGCCAAGCTTTGACTTGCATCCTAAAGGTCGCGGCAAACGTTCGCTTGTCAGGATTACCGTCAATGAAGATTCGCTTCGCCGACAGCCGGCCCGCCGGCGATTATGCTCTCGTGCTGCCCGTCCCGGGCAAGGACCGCTCAACTCTCGCAAGCCTCGGTGCTTCGCAGTCGTCCGTGGTAGCGGCGTTAGATCGCGCGCGTTTTGAAGGCGAGGCGGCGAGTTCCTCCGAGCAATTCATTGACGACGATGGCAGCGTCCGCCGCCTGATCGTAGTTGGGACCGGCGTTGGAACCGCGCCATTGGACGCGGCTGAGAAGCTGGGCGGCACCGTCGCTTCTAAGTTGCAGACTTCCGGCGAAAAGACTGCGGTCATCGACCTTACCGGCCTTGGCTACGACGCGGACGCAGCTGCTCGCGTGGCCCTCGGGGCAGCGCTCCGATCATGGCGTTACGACCGCTATCGGACGAAGCTGAAGGACAATCAGAAGCCGACGTTGGGCGAAATTGTCATTGTCGGCGGCGGAGCTGGTGCGGCGAAGCGATATGAGCAGCGCTGGGTTCCGGTTGTTGAGGGTGTCTCTTTGACACGCGAGTTGGTCACTGAGCCTGCGAACATCATCTATCCGGAATCTTTCGTCGAACGCGTCAAGGCATCGGTCAAAGGATCGGGCCTCGATCTGGAAGTGCTCGACCGGGCTGCGATGGAAAAGCTCGGCATGGGCGCGCTCCTCGGCGTCGCCCAAGGCTCGGTCCGGGAAGGCCGCCTGCTAATCCTCAAATGGAACGGCGGCGGAAAAGGTCAGCCAACGGCATTCGTCGGCAAGGGCGTGACCTTCGATACTGGTGGCATCTCCATCAAGCCCGCCGCCGGCATGGAAATGATGAAGTGGGATATGGGCGGCGCCGGTGCCGTCGTCGGCGCGATGAAGGCGCTCGCCCTGCGTAAGGCAAAGGCCAGCATCGTCGGTATTTGCGGACTGGTTGAGAACATGCCGGGCGGCAACGCGCAGCGGCCGGGCGATGTCGTCACCACAATGTCGGGCCAGACGGTCGAGGTCATCAACACTGACGCTGAAGGCCGTCTCGTGCTCGCTGACGCCGTCACCTACGTCCAGCGCAACTACAAGCCAGGCACGATCATCGATCTGGCGACGCTGACCGGCGCGATCCTGATCAGCCTTGGCCACGAATGGGCCGGGCTCTTCTCGAACAATGACGAGCTGGCGGGCAAGCTTCAGTCGGCGGGCGAGGAAAGCGGCGATAAGCTCTGGCGCATGCCGCTTGCCGAGCCGTTTGACCGGCTGATCGATTCACCGATCGCGGACATGAAGAATGTCGGCCCGCGCGAGGGCGGTTCGATCACTGCCGCCCAGTTCATCCAGCGCTTCGTCGAGAATGGCGTGAAGTGGGCGCACATCGACATGGCGGGCAAGGCCTGGTCGGACAAGGCTAGCGCCACCTATGAGAAGGGCGCGACGGGCTACGGCGTGCGGCTGCTCGACCAATATGTCGCCGACGTGCTGGAGCGCTGAACCGGCCGAGACGTGCAGGTCGACTTCTACCAACTTGCCGGAATCTCTGCGGGGCAGGTGATCGCGAGCATCTCGGAAAAGGTGCTCGAAGGCGACGGACGCCTCCTCATCGTGGCCGAGGATGAAGCCTATCTCGCCAAGCTCGACCGGATGCTGTGGGACCAGGGAGCGGCGAGCTTTCTGCCGCACGGGATTGCCGGCGGTGCGGACGACGCCCGCCAGCCGATCCTGCTCTCGACCAGCCCTGATGCGCCGAACCAGGCGCGCAACATGCTGATCGCCGACGGTGCCTGGCGCGAAGCCGCCTTGACCTATGACCGGAGCTTCTACCTGTTCGACGACGATACGCTGGAAGGGGCGAGGCTCGCGTGGAAACTGCTGTCTGGGCGCGAAGGGGTCGAGCGGCGCTATTGGGCGCACGAAGGCGGCAAATGGGTGAAAAAGGCGTGAGGCTTGCCGGAGTTCGTTCGCGCGTCTAGGCGAGCGGCCAAATTCCATCCCATCAATTTCAGGAGATCGCCCGGTCATGGCCGCGACGCGCACCTTTTCGATCATCAAGCCAGATGCCACCCGCCGCAACCTGACGGGCGCCGTCACCAAGATGCTGGAAGAAGCGGGACTTCGGGTCGTCGCTTCGAAGCGCATCCGCATGAGCCGCGACCAGGCCGAAGGCTTCTACGCGGTCCACAAGGAGCGGCCGTTCTTCAATGACCTCTGCACCTTCATGACGTCCGGCCCCGTCGTGGTTCAGGTCCTCGAAGGCGAGGATGCCGTCACGCGCAACCGTACGGTAATGGGCGCGACTAATCCGGCGCAGGCCGACGAAGGCACGATTCGCAAGGCTTACGCGGAGTCGATCGAGGCCAACTCGGTGCACGGATCGGACAGCGACGAGAATGCCAAGATCGAGATCGATTTCTTCTTCAAGCCGGAAGAAATCGTCGGCTAGCGGCTGAGGCCAACCAAGCGGAGCGAGCGGCCGCCGAACAGGCCGCCGCCTTCCCATTTGTAACGCAGTGTGTAGCCGCCGCCTCCGCGGCGGTCGGCTCCGGATTCGACGTAACGGGCGTCGATGCGCATCGGAATGCTGAGCGTCACATCCTTGGCCTGTTTGTCGCCGTCTTTAAGCGCGGACTGGATATCGCTGGCGGAAAGACGACCGTCACTGCCAAGCTCGATTGGCTGACTGCCCTTGATCGTCAGCTTGAGCGATTCGAGCGCATGGCCTGGATCGGCGGGGATGATCGTCAGCGTCTGGCCGCTGCTGTCGACACTGCCGCGAAGGGCGAGAGGCACCACGGACTTTTGCTCGACGATCCGCGTGGGCCCATCCTTGCTGCTGCTTTTCCAGGCGATCCACACACCGAGCGCCGAGACGATCAGCGCCGCGAGTGCAATCACCTCGCCCAGGTTGATCCAGCGGCGGCGTGTCTTTTCGTCGGTCATCGGCCGCCAGCCTCCAGCAGCCGCCGTGGGGCTGCAAGCTCCCAACTTGTCGCGATACGGTCGTAGACGTGGTCCCAGTCGACCGAATCGCCCGCCACGCTGATCGAGAGCCAGGTCGGCATGTAGGCGGGCTTCGAATAGGTCTGGGGGTCAGCTTCAAGGAGCATTGCCTGTTCGTCCAGGCTACTCACGCGCACGCAAACCACGATCTTGCCGTCGCCGTGATGATTGTCGCGAAACTGCGCGAACTGCTTGCCTGCTACAAAGAAGGTTGGCTGGCCGTGAGACGGCCGTTCCTCCGTCTCGGGTAGCTCAAGCGCGGTCTCGCGGATTTTCTGCAAAGCGTTGGTCATCGGTTCACGAACTGGCTCAATACCCGCGGATATAGCTGATGTTCCGCCGCCAGCACCCGCTGTTCGAGGCTGTCCGGTGTATCTCCGGGTTCGATCGCGACTTCGGCACGGGCCAGCACCTCGCCGGCGTCGAGTTCTTCGGTCACGATGTGGACGGAGCAGCCGCTTACGGTGTCGCCGGCTTCGATGGCCCGCGCATGAGTATCGAGGCCTCGATATTTGGGAAGCAGGGAAGGATGGATGTTGAGGATCCGCCCCGTCCACTCCTCGACGAACCAGGGCGAAAGGATGCGCATGAAGCCGGCGAGCGCGATCGTGCCCACGCCGTGCTGGTCGAACGCGGCGCTGAGCAAACGGTCATATTCTTCCTTGCCGTGGCCACTGCTTTCCAGCGACCAGGTCGCGATCCCGCGCTGCTGCGCCCAATCAAGCCCGGGGGCCTCGGGCTTGTTGGACGCCACCAGCGCGACTTCGTAGCCATTCGCGCTGTCGACGAGCGCGCGCATGTTGCTGCCTCGGCCGGAAATCAGGATCGCAACACGCTTCGGGTCACGCATGGTGGGTTGCGGACCATCCTCCGAGCGAACCCCAGCCTGTGCTGGCGGACACCGTGCAGCCGCGGCGCCCCTTCTCGACACGACCGATTTCGAACACCCGTTCGCCGGCATCTTCGAGGGCGTTGGCGACTGCGTCCGCGTCCGCGGTCGCGACAATCACCGCCATCCCGATGCCGCAGTTGAAGGTGCGCGCCATTTCTTCCGGTGCGATCCGTCCACCTTCCTGCAAAACCCCAAAGATCGCCGGTAAATCCCAGCGCCCCGCGTCTACGAAAGCATGGCAATTTTCAGGTAGAACTCGCGGAATATTCTCGAGAAGTCCGCCGCCGGTGATGTGCGCGAGGCCCTTGACCATTCCTCGCTGCACGACCGGTAAAAGGGCCCGAACGTAGATGCGTGTTGGTTCGAGAAGCGCGTCCGCAAGCGGCTTGCCGAGCTTTGGCGAAGTTGCCTCGGGCTCCCAGCGCTGATCGGCAATCACCCTGCGCACGAGGGAGAAGCCGTTGCTGTGCACGCCGGAACTCGCCAGGCCGAGGATCAGATCGCCGGGAGAGATGGAAGATCCCGTCAGAACCTTGTCGCGATTGACCGCCCCAACACAAAAGCCCGCGAGGTCATAATCGCCACCCGCATACATTCCCGGCATCTCGGCCGTCTCGCCACCGATGAGCGCGCAGCCGGCACGGCGGCAGCCCTCCGCGATGGACTTTACGACGGCTGCCGCGATCTCTTTGTCCAGCTTCCCGGTTGCGTAATAATCGAGGAAAAACAAAGGCTCGGCGCCCTGAACGATGAGGTCGTTGGCGCACATCGCGACGAGGTCGATCCCCACGCCGTCATGACGCCCGGTCTCGATCGCCAGCTTGAGCTTGGTCCCGACGCCATCATTTGCAGCAACCAACAGCGGATCATGATAACCGGCAGCCTTAAGGTCGAAAAAACCGCCGAAGCCGCCGAGTTCGGCATCGGCGCCGGGCCGTGCGGTCGAGCGCGCCAACGGGCCGATCGCCTTGACCAGCGCATTGCCGGCAGCGATCGACACGCCGGCGTCGGCATAAGTCAAAGGCTTCTGGGTCATTGTTGGCGGGCACTAGAGACAAGCCGCTTGGATTTCCACGCCGTTGTCGCCAAAAGACGCCGCGAATGCTGCGCCGCCGTATCGTCATCCCGATCTTGCTGCTCCTTGCCGCTGCCGGCCTTGCCGGTGGCCTCTACGCGCAGCTTGAGTCCGGCGAGCGCGGCATCCTGCCGCTCGACAGCTCGAACACGCTGGATATCGGCGGGATCCATGTCGATGTGACCGGCAGCGACGCACAGAGTGCGCGCTATGCGGGCTGGCGGATCGCTCAGCGCCAGGGTTTCAAATTGCTTTGGGCCAAGATGCACAATGCGCCGGTCGGCCAGGCACCGAACCTGCCCGACGGGACGCTCGACCAGATCGTGAGCTCGATCAACGTCGAGCGCGAGCAGATCGGCCCGAACCGGTACATCGCCGACCTCGGCGTCTTGTTCGATCGAGCCCGCGCGGCCGAATTCCTGGGAGTCGAAGGCGGGGAGGTTCAGCGCTCGTCGCCGATGCTGCTGATTCCCGTCGTCGTTTCCGGCGGTACGGCGACCAGCGTCGAGCTTCGCAACGCCTGGCAGCGGGCCTGGGCGCAGTTCCGGACCTCTCAAAGTCCGATCGACTATGTCCGCGTGAGCGGGATGGGCGCCGATCCGCTGCTGATCAACGCAGCCCAGACAGGGCGGCCCGGCCGTGGGTGGTGGCGGAACCTGCTGGATATGTACGGGGCAACCGATATCCTGATTGCCCAGGTCCAGCTCCAGCGGTTGTATCCGGGCGGACCGGCTCGGGCGCGGTTCATTGCTCGCCACGGACCGGACAACGAAATCGTCGGCGGCTTCACGCTGACCGCGCAGAACAGCGATGGCATCGCGGCCATGATGGCCGAGGGTGCGCGGCGTGTGGACGAGATCTACGCCAACGCGTTGGCCGCCGGGCGGCTCGCTCGCGATCCATCGCTCAACCTCCCGCCGCCGCCGGTGTTGCCGACGGTCGAGGAGAAACCTGTCGTCGTGAACCTGGTCAATTCGTTCCAGGTCCAGGTCAGCGGCAAGAACGTCAACTTCTACAATTTCGCGATGGCGCATCTGCGCACCATTGCTGGCGTCCAAAGCGCCTCGCCGCAGCAGATCAATCCGGGCGGCACCAGCTACATCCTCGTCACCTACAAGGGCGATATTTCGCAGCTTGCTGCCGCGCTTAGCGGGCGCGGATGGGTCGTCGAAGCGGCGGGCTCGGTGGTCAAAATCCACTCCGACGCCGACAAACCGCCGGCGCTTCCGCCGCCACCGGCCCAGCCTCCTGCTGCTCCGGCGCAGGCGCCGACGACGAACCAGACCGCGGGCGAGCAGTGAAGCAAGGCCCCGACCAGATCGCGCTTCCGCTCGACTGGCCGCAAAGCGAAGGGGACAGCCGCTTCATCGTCTCGCAGGCGAACCGGGAAGCATTCGACCACTTCCGGCGCCTCAGCATGTGGCCGGTCAAGGCGACCATTTTAACAGGACCACGACGATCTGGACGGACGTTGTTGGCGCGCAGCTTCATCGAGCGGGTTGGTGGGCGTCTGTTCGACGAAGCAGACACGCGCGACGAGGAAGAGCTGTTCCACGCCTGGAACCAGGCGCAAGACACTGGACGACCTTTGGTGATGGTCGCGGACGAAGTCCCGCCCGCCTGGACGCCGCGCCTTCCGGATCTCAAAACCCGGCTTGCGGTCACGCCGATTGCCCGGATCGATCATCCGGACGACGCCTTGTTCGGCGCGCTGATCCAGCTTCACTTCGCCGACCGCGGCCTGCATGTCCCGGTCGACGCGCTGCGCTTCATGGGCGAGCGCCTGCACCGCGACTATTGGACAGCGGAGCGTGCGGTCGAAGCGGTCGACCGTTATGCGATCGCCGAGCGCGCGCGACTGTCGCTTCCGACGGTCAGGCGGGCTCTGATCGAATCACGAATGATCGGCGAAGCGGCCTAAGCGTCTAGCCGCAGCGGATCTGTGTGATCTTGCCTGCGGGATCGAGCCAGACGGTCACTCGGTCTTCCCGAAAATCCATCGCGAGCATCACACCGGGCGGCGCCCAGCGAAGCACGCCCGCGTTGCTTGCGTGCATGATCGCTGCTCCGGTCTCGCCTGTGCCGGCCTGGCCGACAAACTGCTCCGTGCCCTCGGTCTTGCATTGATGGCCGGGAGTATCGCCATGGACTGGAGTCTGGGTCGTCGAGCAAGCCGCCAGCAGCAAAAGACTCGCGACGACCGCTCTACGCATCGACCGTTTCTTTGACGGCCACCCGGCTCATCTTGAGCTTGCCATTCTCGATTCCGAAGGCCAGCCGGCCCTCGACCAGGTCGAGCGCATCCTTGCCGAATTGCTCGTAGCGCCAGCCCGCCAGAATATTCAGGTTCTTGCGGACACCGGCGGCAAGCGCCTCGAGGTCGTCTGATCGGGCAATCAGGCGGGCGGCGACACCCGTTTCCTTGGCGCGGATCTTGAGCAGCAGCTTCAGAAGGTCACTGACCAATGCCGCATCCTTGGTAAGGCCGGGCCGTCGCGGTTCCCGATCGGGCAGCTCATCCGGCCCAAGCGGCTTGGCATTCTGGATCGCGCCGATCAGCCGCCCGCCGATATCGTTCGTTCGCCATCCGGCGGAGAGGCCGCGCACCCGGCCGAGGTCATCCTGATTCTTGGGTGGATGGAGGACGATCTCGTTCAGCGTATCGTCCTTGATGATGCGCCCGCGCGGCAAATTCTTCGAGCGGGCCTCGGTCTCCCGCCAAGCGGCTAGCGCCTTTAGCCGCCCCAGCACTGCCGGGTTACGGCTCGGCAGCTTCAGGCGCTTCCAGGCATCCTCCGGCGGGAAGGCGAAGCTGGACGGATCGGCGAGCCGCTCCATCTCCTCATCCAGCCATGCGCCGCGCCCCGTTTTCTTCAGTTTCTCGACCATCCGCGGGAACACCGCCGCCAGGTGCGTGACGTCGGCGATCGCATAGTCGATCTGGCGCTTATCGAGCGGACGGCGGCTCCAGTCCGTGAACCGCGCTCCCTTGTCGAGACTATGGCCGAGCAGGCTCTCGATCAGGTTGGAGTAACCGATCTGCTCGCCATGCCCGAGCGCCATGGCCGCGATCTGCGTATCGAATAAGGGGTGAGGGACCTTACCCGTGAGATTGTGGATGATCTCGAGGTCCTGCCCGCCGGCGTGAAATACCTTCAGCACGTTGTAATCGCGGACGAACAGGTCGAGCAGGGGCTTGAGGTCGATGCCCTCGGCCTTCGGATCGATGGCGGCTGCTTCCTCGCTGCTCGCCACCTGGATCAGGCAGAGGTCGGGCCAATAGGTATTCTCGCGCATGAACTCGGTGTCCACGGCGATGAAAGGCTGCTTTGAGAGACGGTCGACGAGGGCCTTGAGGTCTTCCGACTTGGTAATCAGTGGATGGATACGCATGAGTCCTGCGGGCGCTTTAGCGATGCCCTCGCGGGTTGACAAAAAGGTTCGTCCCAGTGAAGCGCGGCGCGCGTTTTTCTCCACAATTTTTCGCTGAACGGGCCGAATTCATCATGCATGCCTACCGTACCCACCATTGCGCAGCGTTGCGCGCCAGCAACGTCGGCGAAACGGTCCGACTGTCGGGATGGGTTCATCGCAAGCGCGACCACGGCCACCTCCTCTTCGTCGACCTGCGCGACCATTTCGGCATCACGCAGATCGTCACCGACACGGATTCCGCTGCATTCAAGACGCTCGACCGGATCCGCGTTGAGTCCGTTGTGACAATCGAAGGCGAGGTCGTTGCCCGGTCGAAGGAAACGGTGAACCCGAACCTCCCGACCGGCGAGATCGAGGTCCGGGCGGCGAATGTCACTGTTCAGTCGGCTGCCGCCGAGCTGCCGATGCCGGTCTTCGGCGAACAGGAGTATCCGGAGGAGATCCGGCTGAAGTACCGCTACCTCGACCTCCGCCGGGAGCAGGTTCACGCCAACATCATGCTTCGGTCCGCAGTCATTGCGTCAATCCGCCGTCGCATGATCGAGCAAGGCTTCACCGAGTTTCAGACGCCGATCCTGACCGCCAGCTCGCCCGAGGGCGCGCGCGACTACCTCGTTCCCAGCCGCGTCCATCCGGGCAAGTTCTACGCGCTTCCGCAGGCGCCGCAGATGTTCAAGCAGCTGATCATGGTCGCGGGCTTCGACCGCTACTTCCAGATCGCTCCCTGCTTCCGTGACGAGGACGCCCGCGCGGATCGCTCACCCGGTGAGTTCTACCAGCTCGATTTCGAGATGAGCTTCGTCACTCAGGACGATGTTTTCAACGCGATCGAGCCGGTCCTGGCGGGCGTCTTCGAGGAATTCGCCAACGGTCGAACCGTGACGCCGCCGGGCGAATTTGTGCGCATCCCCTACAGGGGAGCGCTGCTGAAGTACGGCAGCGACAAGCCCGATCTTCGCAACCCATTGCTGATCAGCGACGTTGGCGGCCATTTTAAGGGCTCAGGCTTCGGTCTGTTTGCGGGGCTGGTCGAAAAGGGCGCGGTCGTGCGCGCGGTGCCCGCTCCGAAGACCGCCGAGAAGAGCCGCAAGTTCTTCGACGATATGAACGAGTGGGCACGGAGCGAGGGCTTCGCGGGTCTCGGCTATGCTACCCGCAAGGGCGGGGAATGGGGCGGCCCGATCGCCAAGAACCATGGCGAGGAGGGCATGAACCGCCTGGCTGATGAAATGGGCCTCGGCCCTGACGACGGCATCTTCTTCGCCGCCGGCAAGGAAGAGGAAGCGGCGAAGCTCGCCGGTCTCGCTCGGACGCGCGTCGCCGAGCAGCTTGACCTCATCGAGAAGGGCTCGTTCCGCTTCTGCTGGATCGTCGACTTCCCGATGTTCGAGTATAACGAAGAGCAGAAGAAGATCGACTTCAGCCACAACCCCTTCTCGATGCCGCAGGGCGAGCTGGAGGCGCTGGAGACCAAGGACCCGCTCGAAATCCTCGCCTGGCAATACGACATCGTCTGCAATGGCGTGGAGCTGAGCAGCGGCGCGATCCGGAACCACCGTCCAGACATCATGTATAAAGCGTTCGAAATCGCCGGCTATACGAAGGACGAGGTCGACACGAACTTCGCGGGCATGATCAACGCGTTCAAGTTCGGCGCACCGCCGCACGGCGGTTCCGCTCCAGGCATTGACCGCATCGTCATGCTGCTCGCTGACGAACCGAACATCCGTGAAGTTATCCTCTTCCCGATGAACCAGAAGGCTGAGGACCTGATGATGAACGCTCCGGCGGCGGTCATGCCAAAGCAGCTCAAGGAACTGAGCATCAAGGTCGTTGCCGACAGCTGACGGAAACAGCTGCAAGCGCATTGTAAGCGACGCCAATTGGATGCACCTTGCGTCGGTGGCGGGGTCTTCGAATCCGGCGCTATCGGCGCTTCGCGAACATATTGGCGAGCTTCAACTGCCGCAGATCGCGCACGGCCGCCGCGCAATCATCCTGCTCGAAGGTGCCGACGGCTCGGGGAAGAAGAATGCGCTCAGGCAGCTCGCAGCGGCGTTCGACCCCTGCCACTTCACGGTCCATTCGACCGGATACGATCGCCGGGAAACGAGCGAGGGACACTGGCTGGCACGGTTCTGGCGGCAACTTCCACCGGCGGGTCACACGTCGATCTTCTATCGAACCTGGTATCGACGTGTGCTCGATGATCGCGTTCTCAGCCGGACCCCTGAGGAATCGGTTCCGCGCGTCTTCGACGAGATCAACGAATTCGAAGCGCAGCAGCGCGACTATGGGACGCTGCTGGTGAAGCTCTATTTCGACGTCAGCGCGGACGTGCAGGAGCAGCGCCTCGCAAGACGTCGTGCGAGCCCGTGGCGAACGCGGGTCGCGGTCGACGATTTCATCCGCGCCGACGATCCGGCCTACCAACGGGCCCTGGAAGAGTTGAGGGCGAATACGGACACACGCTGGTCGCCATGGCGGACGATTGACGGCGATGACGAGCAGCTGGCCGCTGTGGCCGCGCTGGAGGCGATTGCCGAGGCCTGGTCGAAGGCGATGCCCGCGGAGCCCCCGCAGCTCGTGTCGGCGCCACGCGTCGCTTAGTCCGGGTAAGAGATCGCCATTACCTCGTAAGATTTTTCGCCTGCCGGCAGCCGCACGATACGCTCATCTCCGACTTTCGCGCCAATGAGGGCGCGGGCGAGGGGAGCGCTCCACCCGATCCGGCCCGCCGCCGCGTCGGTCTCGTCATCGCCGACGATGGTGATGCTGCGGCGATTGTCGTCCTCATCGGCGAGTTCAACCGTCGCGCCGAACCGAACCTGGTCGCGGGCCTGCTGCTTCGATGGGTCGACGACCTTGGCTTGCTTCATAATCTTCGACAGGTACCCGAGCCGCCGGTCGATTTCGCGCAGGCGCTTCTTGCCGTAGAGATAGTCGGCGTTCTCCGACCGATCGCCGAGCGAGGCCGCCCATGACACGACTTCGACGATCTTCGGCCGCTCGGTTCCGAGCAATTCGTCATATTCCGCGCGGATGCGCGCCAGCCCTTCAGGCGTGATGTAACGATCGGCCACCCCAACTGACTA
>JAFBAM010000185.1 GCA_019247755.1 Sphingomonas sp. | reverse complement strand
GGTGAACAAAGGCTCGGGCGAGGAGGCGTCGCGCCACAGGCCCTGCGCCTGCGCATAGGCGCGCACCAGCGCGATCCGGTCCTCATCACGCCCGGTGAGCTTCAGATAATCGATGGTCCGCTCGTCGATCGGGAAGAAGCCGCAGGTGGCGCCATATTCGGGCGCCATGTTGGCGATGGTGGCGCGGTCTGCGAGCGGCAAATTGTCGAGGCCGGGACCGTAGAATTCGACGAAGCGGCCGACGACCCCCTTCTGGCGCAGCATCTGGGTGACCGTCAGGACGAGGTCGGTCGCCGTGATGCCTTCGTTGAGCTGGCCCGAGAGGCGGAAGCCGACGACTTCAGGGATCAGCATGCTGACCGGCTGGCCGAGCATGGCCGCTTCGGCCTCGATCCCGCCGACGCCCCAGCCGAGCACGCCCAGGCCGTTGACCATGGTGGTGTGGCTGTCGGTGCCGACGAGCGTATCCGGATAGGCGACGGTCTCGCCCGTCTGATCCTCGCCGGTCCATACCGCTTCGGAAATGTGCTCGAGATTGACCTGGTGGCAGATGCCGGTGCCCGGCGGCACGACCTTGAAATTGTCGAACGCCTGGCTGCCCCACTTCAGAAACTCGTAGCGCTCCGCATTGCGCTCATATTCGAACTCGACGTTCTTCTCGAAAGCGCGGGGGTTGCCGAATTCGTCAACCATCACGCTGTGGTCGATGACGAGGTGCACAGGAACGAGCGGATTGATCTTCTGCGCGTCGCCGCCGAGCTGCCGCATGGCATCGCGCATCGCGGCGAGATCGACCACCGCGGGAACGCCGGTGAAGTCCTGCATCAGCACACGGGCCGGGCGGTACTGAATCTCGCGGTTGATCCGCCGCTCTTTCAACCAGTCGACCATCGCCTGGAGGTCGTCACGCGTGACCGTCGTGCCATCCTCGAACCGCAGCAAATTCTCCAGCAGGACCTTCATCGAATAGGGAAGGCGCGATACGTCGCCGAGCATCCCGGCCGCCTTCTGCAGCGAATAATAAGCGTAGGTCTTGCCCTCGACTTCAAGTGTCGAGCGGGTGCGGAGGCTATCCTGGCCGGTGGGGATCATCGATGTCCTTCGAACGTCATAAAGTAGCGGCGGTATTTCGCTCGCTGGGTGGGGATGGCGGGCCCTTAGCAACCCGGCCCGGCTGCCGCAAACGCCGGCTCCCCTTCGTTTTCTTGCGCCAGGATGAACAACGGCCGCGCCAAGTCGTCGAAGCGACGCTCGCAATCATCTCGCGGGTGCAATAAATCTGGTGAACAGGAAGGTAAGGGAAAACCCGAGTGACGCACGACACCGAATATTTCCGTCGCCGTGCCGCTGAAGCGCGCGCCGCCGCACATTCGAAGGATGAGCCCGAGCGGGTCGAGATCGCTGGCGAGCTAGCGCTGGCCTATGCCGCGCTCGCACGTCGTCGCGCGAAAGCCGCTGTAGCGGCTGAAGAAGTGCCGGCGATTCCGCTTACGCAGATCGCTTGATCAGCCTCAAATCCAGCCTCGCCGCTTAAGGTACAGGATCGGCAGTATTGCGCTTGCGGCGATTGCGATGAGCGACGCCGGATAACCCCATTTCCAGTCCAGCTCCGGCATGTAATGGAAATTCATGCCGAAGATGCCGGCGATGAGCGTCGGCGGCAGGAACACCAGCGCTGCCCAGGAAAAGAGCTTCATCGCCGCATTCTGCTCGATGCTGATGAGGCCCAGCGACGCGTCGAGCAGGAACTGCAAATTATCCGACAGGAAGCTTGCGTGCTCGCCAAGCGAGGTGGAGTCGGTGGTCAGGCTGGTCAGATGATGGCGGAAGTCAGCGCCCTTCTCCTCATGCGCACGCTGCGTTCCGGACAGGAAGCTCAGCATTCGGAGCATACTCACTGCGGAATAGCGGATTTTCGTAAGCAGGGTCTGCGTGCGGCCGATCCGGGTCAGCAGCGCTGTAAGCCTGGCGGCGGGGATTCGCCGTTCGTCCATGCCGCGATGGAAAATGTGGGTCGAGATCTGCTCGATCTCTCCGCTGATGTTCTCGAGCTCGTCTGCCAAGCGGTCGATAATCGCATCGAGCATCCGAACCAGCGCGGTCGGCGAATCCGCAACAAGCTGCGGATCGCGCCGTGCATGCTCCGAAAAAGCCCGGACCGGCTTCGGCGTTGCGTAGCGGACGGTGACGAGCCGGTTGTCGGTCAGGACGAAACTGATCGGCGCAGTCCGCGGCTCGCCGTCCTGCACACCGTAGAGGACGCTGACGGTCATGTAGAGGGCGCCGCCCTGCTCGTAGAGCCGGCTCGACGGCTCGATCTCCGCCATCTCTTCCTCGGTCGGCACGTCCATGCGGATGCACCGTTCGACCAGCGCTTCCTCTTCCTCAGTCGGCTCTTCGAGATCGACCCACGTCGCGCCTTCGGGAATCGAGGCGCTCGCCTCGACGAGGCTTCCATCGCATCCGGGTCCGTAGGCGCGCAGCATGGCACTGATGTGTCATTGCGAGCGCAGCGAAGCAATCCAGAACGGCAATGGATTGCTTCGTCGCTCCGCTCCTCGCAATGACGGCTGATGACCCGCCGCTCCTGGCTTATCGCACTTGCCATCCTCGTCGCCGCGGCGGCGATCCTTCTCGCGATGGGCCGCAACCCGATCTGCACTTGCGGTACCGTTACCTTCTGGGTCGGCGAGCGCGACAGCGCCGAGACCAGCCAGATGCTGGCCGATTGGTACAGCCTCAGCCACATCGTCCACGGGCTGCTATTCTACGCCGCGCTTTGGCTCGTCGCGCGCCGCTGGCCGGTTGATTGGCGGTTCCTCGTCGCCCTGCTCATCGAAGCGAGCTGGGAAGTGACCGAGAACACTCCGATGGTGATCGACCGCTATCGCGCGACCACCGCGGCGCTGGGTTACACCGGCGATAGCGTCATCAACTCGCTGTCCGACATACTGATGATGGCGCTGGGGTTCCTGCTCGCTCGCAAGCTTCCGCTATGGTCGGCCATCCTCTTGCTGGTCGCGTTGGAAATTATCCCTTTGTTTGCCATACGCGATAACCTCACGCTCAATGTCATCGCGTTAATAGCACCCAATCATTCGTTGCAGGCCTGGCAGGCAGGCCATTAGGCACAATTAGGAAGTCGAAGTGTTCTGGTGACGACGCTTCGATAGGGAGACTCGGTTGAAAACGGCTGTCATTTGCGCGGCGCTGCTCGCTGGCGCGGCTCCGGGCGCTGCGCAGGCAGCCGAATTATTCGGTGGCCTTCACGTTCACGACGTCAAGACGCCACTGGACGATGCCGGCCTCGAAAGCGGCGTGGACGTGTCCCTCGGCATTCGCGGCAACACCATTGGCCACCTCTGGAAGGGCGCGCTGCAGCCCTACGTCTTTGCGGCGGTCAACACGGCGGGCAACACCAATTACGGGGCGGTCGGGATCTCAGCCAAATACCAGCTCGGGAACGGCTGGTATTTCCGTCCGGGGCTCGGCGTCGCCGTTCACACCGGCTCGGCAGGAAAATTCTACCGGACCGACAAGATCGCCTTCGGCAGCCGCGTGCTTTTCGAGCCGGAGATCGGCCTTGGCGCCCAGATCAACAGCCATCTCAGCCTGGAAGCGAGCTGGGTCCACATGAGCCACGCGCAGCTGGCCGGCAAAGAGAATCCGGGGATCGACAATCTGGGCGTTCGGCTGAACCTGGCGCTTTAGCGGCCG
>JAFBAM010000070.1 GCA_019247755.1 Sphingomonas sp. | reverse complement strand
CCGCGGGCGACGATCGCCTTGGTCGAGACGAGCAGGCGAGGGCCGGGAACGATGCCCTGGTCGATGGCCTGCTTGAGGCCGACGTCGGCGAAGCCGGCGCCCTCGGTGCCGAGGTCGCGCTCGGTGGTGAAGCCGGCATCGAGCGTGCGCTCGGCCTGAACGACAGCCCGCGCCGTGCGGAGCGCGAGCGGCTCGTGCAGCACCTGATCGTCCCACAAAGTCTCGTTGTAGGGGTGAAGGAAGAGGTGGGAGTGCCCCTCGATCATGGCGGGCAGGAGCGTCGTCCCGGGAAGGTCTATGGTCTTCGCACCAGCGGGCGCGGTTACGTTGGGGCCGGCGGCGGCGATCCTGTCGCCCTCGACCAGTACCGACCAGCCTTCATGCGGCTGCGCGTTCACGCCATCGAAGACGCGGGCGGGGCGAAGAAGGATGGTATCGGCGAGCGCGGGAGTGGCCAGTATCAGGGCCAGGAAAGCGGCCGCGAACGCTCTTAACTTCACTAATGTCACGAGGTCCGACGCCATTTTGTGCGAAGTTAAGCGGTCGCGGACGCGGCGGGCGAATGGTTCGGCCGAGGGTCGATTCATGGCCGCAGTGGAACACAGATTTGCGCCAATAGGAAAGCGCAAAAGGAAAGGGCGGCTGGGGATGTCCCAACCGCCCTTCGTTGTTCGATTGCGTTGAAGCTTAGCGCTTCGAGAATTGGAACGAACGACGCGCCTTGGCACGGCCGTACTTCTTACGCTCGACGGCGCGGCTGTCGCGGGTCAGGAACCCGGCCTGCTTGACGACCGTGCGGAGCGCCGGCTCATAGCGGGTCAGCGCCTGGGCGATGCCGTGCTTGACCGCACCGGCCTGGCCCGAGAGGCCGCCGCCGACGACGGTCGCGACGACGTCATACTGGCCTTCGCGCTCGGCGACGCCGAACGGCTGGTTGATGACGAGACGCAGCGTCGGACGGGCGAAGTAGATTTCCTGCTCGCGGCCGTTGATCTCGATCTTGCCCGAGCCCGGCTTCAGCCAGACGCGCGCAATAGCGTCCTTCCGGCGGCCGGTCGCATAGGCGCGCCCGTGCTTGTCGAGCTGCTGCTCGCGAAGCGGGGCGGCGGCCTGGACTGGCGTCGGAGCCGGCGCGGCAGTTTCTTCGGCGGGAGCTGCGGCTTCGGCCTGAGCTTCAACCGGGGCTTCGGCTTCCGGCGCGGGCTGCTCGCTGGTGAGGGCGCCGAGATCGGACAGGGACTTCTTCTTGTCGGCCATTATGCGCCCACCTTGTTCTTGCGGTTCATCGACGCGACGTCGAGGACTTGAGGGTTCTGACCGGCATGGGGATGCTCGGTGCCGTTGTAGAGGTGCAGGGCGCGCATCTGGTCGCGGCCCAGCGGCCCGCGCGGGATCATGCGCTCAACCGCCTTCTCAAGCACGCGCTCGGGGAACCGGCCGTCGAGCACCTTGCCCGCGGTGATCTCCTTGATGCCGCCCGGATAGCCGGTGTGCTTGTAATAGATCTTCTGGTCGAGCTTGCGGCCGGTGAAGCGGACCTTGTCGGCATTGATGATCACGACATGGTCGCCGCAATCGACATGCGGCGTGAAGCTCGGCTTATGCTTGCCGCGCAAGATGTTGGCGACGATGGTCGCGAGGCGGCCAACGATCAGGCCTTCGGCATCGATCAGATGCCATTTCTTCTCGACCTCGGCCGGCTTTGCCGACTTGGTCGTCTTCATCAGCGCCTTCATGGCCTGAAACCTCTTCCTAACGAGAAAAGCGCAGCCAAAGGGCCGCGCCGTCGGAGGCGCTAATCGCGAGTGAGGCCGAGAAAGTCAAGCAAATCCGGCACTTTCCCAACGGGTAAAATAATACCCTGACGGGTACAGGACGGGGGCGAAACGACGGGAACGGCCGGGGCCCGACGCTCGTTTCAGCAGCAACACGAAACGGGAGGAATATATGTATATCGGTCTTGGCGGCCTGCTGCTCCTGATCCTCATCCTGTGGCTGTTGGGCGTGATCTAAAGGATCACGTCCGCGCGCAGCTCAGCTGGGCAAGCAACTCAATCAGTGCCTGCGGGTCGAATGGCTTTTCGATCCGCGGTACGTTCCTGAGTCCCTCAGGCACGGCCGGGCTGCCGTAACCCGTGGCGATCGCGAAGCTCCGGCCTTCCGCGGCCAGCCGCTCCGCCACCGGAATTGCGCTCTCCCCGTGCAAGTTCAGATCCAGCACGGCGCAATCGAATGCCCCTTCATCAAGGGCTGCGTTGGCCGTTTGCACGCTGGCGACGGGCCCGACGATCTCCGCGCCAAGGTCTTCAAGTATCCGCCGAACCTCATCTGCTATATAATATTCGTCCTCGATCAGCAGGACTCGTTTCCCGTCGAGGAAATGCGGCGGATCCTGGCCGACGGAGGCAGACATGGCTGCGCCCATGATCGTTCCTCGTGCGTTTCGGAAAATAACATAAGTAAGGGTGAAGCGCGATGACGCTCCCTACGGTCACTGAAGGGGCATTCAGTTTCTTTGCGGGACCGGCTGTGGCGTCAAAGCTTGAGGCATTCACCAAGCTATCACCTGAGGACCGCGCGGCTCTCACGGAGATTTCGCGGAACTTCCGATACGTCGATGCACGGCGCGACGTGATCTCGGAGGGGGACAGGCCCCGCTTCGTCCATCTGATCCTCGAGGGTTGGGCGTGCCGCTACAAGACCCTTCCCGACGGCAAGCGGCAGATCGTCAGCCTGTTTGTCCCGGGCGACTTCTGTGACGTCAATGTCTATATCCTGAAGCAGATGGACCACAGCATCGGCGCCATCACCCGGCTCAAGGTCGCGATGATCGGCCCGGATGAAATGGACGCGCTGACGGAAAAACGCCCGCGCATCGTCCAGGCGATGTGGTGGCATGAGCTGGTGACGGCCGCGATCCAGCGCGAATGGACACTCAATGTCGGTCAGCGCTCTGCATATGAGCGGCTCGCGCATTTGCTGATTGAGCTTTACATGAGATTGAAGGTGGTCGGGCGCGCCAGCGACGGCCGCTGCGACTTTCCGCTGACCCAGACGGACTTAGCGGACGCGACCGGTCTTACCTCGGTCCACGTCAACCGCACGCTCCAGGAGCTAAGGCGCGACGGGATGATCGAGCTTGAGCGGAAACAGCTTCGGATCCTCGATCTCGAACGGCTAATGGACGTAGCGA
>JAFBAM010000225.1 GCA_019247755.1 Sphingomonas sp. | reverse complement strand
GTCTCGACGCAGAGGCGCGCAGTGCTTTCGATCAGCTCGGCGATCTTCGCCAGCGGCTCGGCGCCAAGCTGGCGGGCCTCGCCCTTGATGGTGTGCGCAGGAAGCACCAGCGCGATGGTGTTCTGCTCGCGCATCGCGTCCTCGATCAGCTGGATCGATTTGACGCCGTCTTCCTTGAAATAGCTTAGAATCTTGATGAAGCCGGGCCCGAGTTCGGTCCGGCTTTTCTCAAAAAAGCTCCAGTCGACGATGTCACGAGCTTCGTCGCTCACGCCTTGGCTCCCACAAACCCAATGCCTGGCGATAGGCGAAAAAGGGTAAAATTTGCCTTAGCGGCCGCGATCGAACGGATTTGAGCGCCCGCGAAACTCGAGGCGTAGCGGCACCGGGCCGAGGCCGAGCTGGCGACGCAGCGCGTTGACGAGATAGCGGCGATAGCTCTCGGGAAGCTCGTCAGTGCGATTGCCAAACACCACGAAGGTCGGCGGGCGGCTTTTCACTTGGGTGATGTAGCGAAGCTTGATGCGTTGGCCCTTCGGCGCAGGCGGCGGATTGGCCCCGATCGCATCCTCGAACCAGCGGTTGAGCTCGCCAGTGGGCACGCGACGGTCCCAGGCCTCACGGAGCTCGAATGCGACTTTGAGAACGGTATCGATGCCCTTCCCCGTCTTCGCCGAGACGGTGAGCAGAGGCACGTCCCGGAGCTGCGCCAGCCCTTCGTCGAGCGCGGCCTTCACGCCGTTGAACAAGGACGAGGCGTGTTCGGCGACGTCCCATTTGTTGAGCGCGAGGATCAATGCGCGACCCTCTTCGATCACCTGCGCGGCGATCTTCAGGTCCTGCGCCTCCAGCCCACGCGTCGCATCCAAAAGGAGGACGACAACTTCCGCATAATCGATGGCGCGACGCGTATCAGCCGCAGACAACTTTTCGAGCTTGTCCTCAACCTTCGCGCGCTTCCTCAAGCCCGCGGTGTCAACCAGACGGACGGGTCGCCCTTCCCACTCCCAATCGAGGCTGATGGAGTCCCGCGTGATCCCAGCTTCCGGGCCGGTGATCATTCGCTCCTCGCCAAGCATCCTGTTGACCAGCGTTGATTTACCCGCATTCGGCCGGCCGACGATCGCAAGCTGCAATGGATGCTCCGCGTCGAGTTCATCGTCTGCGGGATCGAAATGTTCATGCTCGACGTGAGGGAGAAGCGCCTGGAAGAGGTCGGCGACGCCTTCGCCGTGCTCGGCACTGATGGCGATCGGCTCACCGAGACCGAGGCGATAGGCCTCGAGGATTCCAGCTTCGGCCGCACGTCCCTCCGCCTTGTTCGCCACAACGACTACCGGCGTTGTCTCCGCGCGGAGCCAGCGGCCGATCTCCTCGTCGAGCGGGGTGATTCCGTCGCGTCCGTCGATCAGGAACAGCGCGACGTCAGCATCTCGCACGGCCGCTTCGGTCTGGGCACGCATTCGGCCGGGCAGCGTGTGCGGATCTTCATCCTCGAAGCCGGCGGTATCGATAACACGAAACTCCAGGCCGAGCAGCTTTGCCTCGCCCTCTCGCCGATCGCGGGTCACGCCCGGGCGATCATCGACGAGTGCAAGGCGCTTGCCGACGAGCCGGTTGAAAAGCGTCGATTTGCCGACGTTGGGGCGGCCGACGATGGCGACGGTCGGGATGGGCATCAGGGGGCCGATAGCAGCGCCTCGGAGGCGCCGCGAGCGTTTAACGGAACGCGGTTAGACGAGCCCGGTCGTCAAAGACGTAGAGCGTCGAGTTGGCGACGATCGGCGGGAGGCTAACAGCCGCTCCGATGTTGGTCTGGCTCTGGAACGCTCCAGTCGTCGGGTCGACGTTGATCAGCACACCGTTCGAGCCGACGACGATCAGCCGGTTGCCCGCGAGGACCGGGCCCGAATAATCGATCTCGCCCTTCTTCGACTTGGCCTTCACGAACTGCGGCAACTGGTTGATCCAGCGGATGTGGCCATTCTGGCGGTAGACGCAGATCAGCTTCGCATCGTCAGTAACGACGAAGATCCAATCGCCTGCAACCCATGGCGTCGAGATCCCGGCAATGTTCAATTCCCACTGGCGTTGACCGGTGAGGATATCGAGCGCCACCATGCGTCCACCCTGACCCACGGCGATGACCTGTCCACTGTCGATGACGGGGTCGGCGTCGATATCGTTGAGCGAGGACACGCTTGTACGGATGCTCGTCCGCTGCAGCGCGTCCTGCCACACTTGGCGCCCGTTCTCGTAACGATAAGCGTTGAGTTCGCCGGACGAAAAGCCAGCCACGACGGTACCCTGGCCAACCGCAGGTGATGCCGATCCGAACACGCCCGCGACCTCGAGCGACGCGGCCTGCGACCAATTGGTCGAGCCATCAGATTCCTTCAGCGCAAAGATCTGATTGTCCTGGCTGATCACATAGACCGACTCATTCGCGACGGTCGGCGAGCCGCGCAGCGGTCCGCCCGGCCGAACCTGCCAGACCTGCCCACCGTTACGAACATCGAGCGCGGCCACATAGCCGAGGCCGTTGGTCGCGAAGATGCGACCATTATCGTAGGCGATTCCGCCCCCGTAGAGCGAGGCGCTGTTGCCCTTCTCCGTCGGAGTCTGAGTCGACCAGACCTGCCCGCCGGTGCCAGCGTCGAAGGCTCGGACGGTACCCATGGTGTCAATCGTGAAGATCTTGCCGTCAGCCACGATAGGCGCGGCTGCGAGGCGCGCCGTGAGCGAGCTTCCGCGGCCAGCTTGGATG